>CAZFWL010000187.1:1866-6136 GCA_964522775.1 uncultured Halomicronema sp. | reverse complement strand
AACCATAACCATCATTGGTCGAGTTTCTTAGATAAACGTTAATATTATCCGTTGCTTCAGTAGTTGCTGCAATATCCAGCAAACCATCCTTATTAAAATCACCTAAAGCAATTCCATAAGTATCATCTAAGGCTATACTTGAAGTTTCCTGAGCAAAGGTTCCGGTTCCATCATTGATCATGATATTGATAATCTAAGTATTTTAAGAGAGGAAAACTATCCACTCCTTAATAAGACACTAAAGCATACACTTACATATCTGCATCTTAGGCTCAAAGTTGAGAAATGTCTCGTTGATGCATTTAATATAGATTTTAATAGATTTCAACTACTGACTCAAATTATTCACAAAGCGTTTCCACCTGGAGATATAGCTAATATCCATAATAGAGTTTTCCTGTTGTCACGAAAGACTTTGCTAAATGAGTTTAATCATTACGAGGTTGATATGAATATCTTTCAGCCTGCGATAGATATCACAGATTCAGCTTTGAATAAAGAGAAGACTGATATCAATGAATTTCTAGTAGGAATAGCCGGAATCACTCAATAAATCAACCGACTTGAATCCTGAAAATCGGCTGAGATTACCTCTTAAAACGCTGGGCTAAGTGGCTTGAATTGGTGCGGTCAATAACGCGAGGCTTCAAAAATTTCGAAGCTCATTTTCTCAAAGAATGATTTTGGAGATCTTTTATATCAGTCAATCACAAGAATTATTTGAGTTAAGTAGGGAAATATTATGCATAAGATTTTCGGAGATATGCTATCTGGAAACTGCTACAAAATCAAGTTGTTGATGCAGTTTCTGGATATTCCCCATCAATGGATTCATGTTGACATACTCGCTAGCGAAACGCATACCGAAGACTTTAAGCGGATGAATCCCAACACCCGAATACCCGTGGTGGAGTTGGACGATGGCAGCTATCTGTGGGAGTCTAATGCCATTTTGAATTACTTCGCAGAAGGAACTGAATTCCTGCCCTCAACAAAGTACGAAAGAGCAAAAGTCTTGCAATGGCAGTTTTTTGAACAATATAGTCATGAGCCCTATATTGCCACCGCCAGATACATCAATAAGTACTTGGGGCTGCCCAAAGAGCGAGAAGCTGAATATCACGCCAAGCAAGCAGGTGGCCATAAAGCGCTGGACGTCATGGATCACCATTTAGCTGACAATAAATTCTTTTTGGGCGCGAATGCGACCATTGCCGACATTAGCTTGTATGCCTATACCCATGTCGCCCACGAGGGCGGCTTTGACTTGTCAGAGTATGTCAATATTCAGCGATGGTTCAAAGACTTTGAGCGCATTCCGGGTTACGTCAAAATGGCGAGGGAAAACGCCTGAAATCTGAGCTGTACCGAAACCTATTGGAATGGTTATTTAAGTTGCAAATATAGCTTTCATCCGGCAAGTGCGACCATTAACAGTTAGCAAAAAGAACACTGTCAATGGTTAGCAAAAGTGGTGGATATTGGTGAAGGAGCAATCGTCAGGTTTATAGTCGATCGCGTCACCGACTATTCATCTGCCTGCCATGTCTCTGACTACCGACACCCCCGTTACACAGCCAGCACTATCGCCCCTACGCATCAACCGAGATCGCCTCTTGCACCGACTCGATCAATTAGCTCAGGTTGGCGCGATCGAGGGCGGCGGTGTTTGTCGCCTAGCCCTCACTGACGAAGACAAAGCGGGGCGCGATTTGGTCGTCAGCTGGATGCACGATCTCGGCCTCACCATCACCATTGACCAACTCGGCAACGTCGTCGGCACTCGCCCCGGCCTGGAAGCGGGCGCGCCCGTCATGACCGGCTCCCACATTGACACCGTCGCCACCGGGGGCCGCTATGACGGCAACCTCGGCGTGTTGGCCGGACTCGAAGTTATCGAAACGCTGAACGATCAGAATATTCAAACCCGCTATCCCCTCGCCGTGGCCTTCTTCACCAATGAAGAAGGGGCGCGGTTTCACCCCGACATGATGGGCAGTTGGGTCTTTAGCGGCGGCTTGTCAGCGGCATCCGCCCTGGCCGAAGTCGGCACCGACGGCACCACCGTTGCGGAAAATCTCGATCGCATCGGCTACGCGGGCACCCAGCCTTGCGGCAGCCAGCCCGTCAAAGCCTTTGTCGAACTCCATGTGGAACAAGGCCCCGTGCTCGAACGCGAGGGCATTCAAATTGGGGCAGTAACCGGGGTGCAGGGCATGTCCTGGCAGGCATTCACTGTCAAAGGCGTTTCCAACCATGCGGGGACGACGCCGATGGCTTTGCGTCATGATGCCGGGTATGGCGCTAGCGCGATCGCCGTCGCCGCTCGCCAACTTGCCCTCAGCATGGGCGGCAACCAAGTCGCCACCGTCGGTTCCATTCAACTCAAGCCCGGACTAGTCAACGTCATTGCTAAAGAAGCCAAACTGACTGTGGACTTGCGCAACACTGACTCCGCCTTGCTGAAACAGGCTGAAACGGAACTCCAAACCCAGATTGAGGCGATCGCCACCGCCGAAGGATTAGAAGTCACCGCCCAATCCTTGGCCCGATTTGAACCCGTCAGCTTTGACGACGCGATGATTGACTGTGTGGAGCGTACCGCCCAAACCCTCGGCTACTCCGTCAAACGGATGCCCAGCGGAGCCGGACATGACGCAGGAATGATTGCCGCGATCGCCCCCACCGCCATGATTTTTGTGCCCAGCGTCAACGGCCTCAGCCACAACGTCAAGGAGTACACCGCCCCGGAAGATCTCGAAAACGGCAGCAACGTCCTCCTGCAAGTGTTGCTGCAACTGGTCGAGGCGAATGACGGCGATCGCTAACAGCTTGGCCCGTCTCTTGCTCCTCTGCACCTCGGCTCCCCTGCCCCGGAATTGATGCGCACATTCACCCTGCCCAGACTATCGCCAGCCTTTTTGCCCCGCCCCGGAAACGCTATCTTAAGGATTCTGCCGCGACTAGCTACGCTGAAAAATCCGCCTTATGACATCACAGCCATCCGACAAAATCGCTCAAGCCGAAGCCCTTTTTGCCGCTGGTCAAACCGCCTTTGAACGGGGGAATTACAAAGATGCCGTCCTCGCCTTTGAGGAAGGGGCTCGCCTCACGGGGGGCGGCACCTTTTTGGGCGGCAATATTCAGCTCTGGCTCATGAATGCCTACTCGGCGGCGGGGCGGCTGCCCGAGGCGATCGCCCTGGGAAAAAAGCTGAGCCAGCATCCCGACATCGACGTGCGCAAACAGAGCAAGCGGGTGTTGGAAATCTTGCAAGCGCCCCAACTCTCCCGCCGGACGGATTGGGTCACCCCCATCCCCGACCTCAGCGATTTGGACGAAAACAACGATACCGACTTCACCCTCCGCAAGTACGACCCGCCCGCCAAACCCAAACGTATGCCCGCGTCAGAACCCACGCCCGAAGACTTGAGTCAAATGAATACGGGGGACAATGGCTTTTTATGGGCGGCGATCGCGGTCATTGTGCTGACGTTAGGCAGTCTGTGGTGGTTCGCCTGAACCCCACTGCCATACTGATGCACTGAGCAATCCTTAAATCGATTCTGTGATGTAGTCGATGTAGCGCTGAACGCGCTCAAAATCGCCCTGGGCAATGCAGGCCATTTTGAGACTTGATAGGGCTTGCCGTTGCAGCGAAAAATCTTGCAGGCGAATGGCGGCCTTCAGCCGTTCTTCGCGCGCTTGTAAGGCCTTGGCCGTATCCCCCAAAATGTCGTAGTTAATCGACAGATTTTCGAGCGTTTGGATTTCGCCACGATCGTCTTGTAGCCGACGCACGAGTTGCAGCCGCTCTTGCAGGTAAACGACGGCCCGCGTGTAATCCCCAATCGCGTAACAAGCACTGTGCAAATTACGCAGAATTTTGTTGACCACCGTCAGTTCCATGCGATCGCGGCTGAGCCGGAGTAAGCGATCGTAATATTCAATCGTTTTATGCGAGTTGCCGAGGGCGTGGTAAGCGTTGCCCAAGTTCCGCAAAATCTGCTCCAGCGCAATAAGATCTCGATGCGCTTCCGCGATTTCCAAACTTTGCTCATACAAGGCCACCGCTTGGTCAGACTTGCCCTGCACTCGATAAATCAAGGCTAAGTTGCCCAAGGCCCGCATTTCCGCCTCGCGATCGCAGACGGCTTGGGCCAACCGTAAGCTTTGCGCCATACAAGTTTCGGCGCTATCTAGCTCGCCCAGGTGACGATAACTATTGCCCAAACAGCTGAAAGCTTGATGCTGTAAGGCTTGATCGGCT
>CAZFWL010000187.1:0-1836 GCA_964522775.1 uncultured Halomicronema sp. | reverse complement strand
GCCAACCCTTGGCGGGCATAATCAGCCGCCCACAAATAATCCGCAAGTGAATAACACAAATGGGCCATCACCAACACAACTCGAGTCGCCGAGCGTGGCTGTCCCAGAGTGTAAAAGGCTTGCAAGGCAGTTTGAAAATCGGCCAGTGCCGCAACCGTATTGCCTTGGCGTTGATGCGCCGCCCCTTGCTTCAGCGACTGCTTAGCCTCCGCCGCCAGACAAACTTGCTGCTCAGTCGTCAGGGCCTGCTTCGAGAGTTCCTCACGAGAAGCGACCAGAGTGTCTTCAAATAAGAGTTTTTCGACTTCTTTACTCGGATTTTTTTGCATCGCGGTAACCATACCTTTCTAAGCAGAAAACCTACTCAGAAGCGTTTGATAAAGGGGTCTATTAAGCACAAGAGTCTTTAAAGAGAAAGGAGAAATATCAGGAAATATGCTGTTATTCGGATGAGGAAAATACATCGGTGATGTCATCCTAGTTAAAGTCTTAATGAAGCGTAACCGTGCATATAACCAGACCTTGCCCCGTGCAGCTGAAGACGAGATCCGCGTATTTGCGTGTTTTCTCCCGTCGATTTGTATGCTCCTGACGGGTTAAGTACCAGTGATTGCGCGATCGCTCAAAGTCCTTCGAAAGCAACGGACACCGTTCTTGCCCGCTGTGCCAACTGCCGGCATCCCCTGGATGGCTTTGGAAGACAGTTGCGTTGAGCCATAGCAGTGACCCGGTCGGGGTGGCAGACTAAAGTCAGGAAAGCACCCAGGAGAGAGTTGTCGTTTGACTGTGCCATTTCATTTAGAAAAACTGCTGTTTACCCCAGCCATCCCGACCGATGAGGCGGCGACAGTGGTGTTCGCGTTTCCCAATGAATACACCATTGGCATTACCAGCCTGGGATACCAAATCATCTGGGCGATGCTGGCGCAGCGTGAGGACTTGGCAGTATCGCGGCTGTTCACCGATGGGCAGGAACCGTTGCCCACCCAGATTGAGCTGTTGGGGTTTTCCATGTCCTGGGAGTTGGACTACGCCAATATCCTCACCCAGTTGGAATCGCTAGACGTCCCGATTTTGGCGAGCGATCGCGGCAACGAGCATCCCCTCGTGTTTGGCGGTGGCCCCGTCCTCACGGCCAATCCCGAACCTTTTGCCGCCTTTTTTGACGTGGTGCTGCTAGGCGATGGCGAAGTCGTTCTGGATGCCTTTATCGACGCTTATCAAACCGTGCGCGATTGCGATCGCGCCACCCAACTACGTCGCTTAGCCCAAGTACCCGGCGTCTACATTCCCGCCCTGTATGAGCCGACCTATGAGAGTCCCACGGGGGCGATCGCGACCATTCAGCCAGTGGATGCCGACATTCCCCCCGTAGTCGAAAAGCAAACCTATCGCGGCAATACGCTTTCGACTTCGTCGGTGGTGACGGAAAAAGCCGCCTGGGAAAATATCTACATGGTGGAGGTGGTGCGGAGCTGCCCGGAGATGTGTCGGTTTTGCTTAGCCAGCTATCTCACCCTGCCGTTCCGCACGGCACCAGTCGCAGGGGGACTGATGCCCGCGGTGGAAAAAGGCATGGCTGTGACCAATCGCCTGGGACTGCTGGGCGCATCTGTCACCCAGCATCCCGAATTTGATGACTTGCTGGACTATCTGAATCGTCCACAGTTTGACGATATGCGCTTGAGTATCGCCTCGGTACGCACCAACACGGTGAACCAAAAGCTGACGGAAACTCTGACGCGACACGGGACGAAATCCATCACCATCGCGATCGAAAGTGGTTCGGAGCGAGTGCGGCAAATCGTCAACAAAAAACTCGCTACGGAAGATATT
>CAZFWL010000186.1:0-6141 GCA_964522775.1 uncultured Halomicronema sp. | reverse complement strand
CTGCTGTTGCTAATGGAGTCGCCCCGCTCTTACACTCGCGAAGATGTAGTCGAGTTTCACTGTCACGGCGGCATTATGGCGGTGCAGCAAGTGTTGCAACTTTGTGTCGCTCAGGGTGCGCGCCTGGCTGAACCGGGAGAATTTACCCTGCGGGCTTTTCTCAATGGACGATTAGATTTGACCCAGGCTGAGAGTGTTGCCGATTTGGTGAGCGCACAATCACCCCAGGCCGCTCAGACCGCCCTCGCAGGCGTGCAGGGCAAACTCACCAAACCGATTCGGATGCTGCGCTCGACCTGTCTCGATATTTTGGCTGAGGTCGAGGCCCGCATCGATTTTGAAGACGACTTACCGCCGCTGGACGAAGCCGCCGTGGTTAGGCAACTTACCCAGGTGTTGCAGTCAGTCACCGCGATTTTAGACACCGCGCATCAGGGTGAGCTACTGCGCTCAGGGCTTAAAGTGGCGATTGTGGGGCGACCCAATGTGGGTAAGTCGAGTTTACTCAACGCCTGGAGCCGTACCGACCGCGCGATCGTTACTGACCTCCCTGGCACCACTCGCGACGTGGTGGAATCGCAACTGGTGGTCGGGGGGATTCCCATTCAGGTATTGGACACTGCTGGCATCCGTGAAGCCAGTGATCAAGTGGAAAAAATCGGGATTGAGCGATCGCGATCGGCAGCACAAACGGCAGACTTAGTAATTTTCACGATTGATGCGCAACAGGGCTGGATGTCAGAAGACGACCACCTTTATCAGCTCATCCGTCATCGGCCGCTGATTTTAGTTATCAACAAAACTGACTTAATGTCAGCCTCAAATTCTCTAATCCTGCCAGAGCTCGACTGGCCACCGGTGTATACGGCCGCGGCGCTCAATCAAGGCATCGACAAATTGGAGCAAACCATCCTCCAGGCAGTACAGGGCGATCGCCTGCAGGCTAGTAATATTGAGGTCACCATTAATCAACGCCAAGCAGCGGCTCTTACCCATGCCCATACCGCCTTAGAGCAGGTGCAAATCACAATTGCTAATCAGTTACCGCTCGATTTTTGGACGATTGATCTACGCGTTGCTGTCCATGCGTTAGGCGAAGTCACAGGCGAAGAAATTACTGAGTCGATGTTGGATGAAATCTTCAGCCGATTTTGTATCGGCAAATAGTCTCACAAAACATCTTGGCATCAAGATTTTTCAGGCAACGGCTAGACTTTCCATAGTCAAGGAGGATGCCAGAGAGCAAAAGTGACATACGCTCCGAAACGTACGGAAAGGAGATGAGGATAATATGGAAAGCTGCTGTTTGTCCGCACTTAGTTGTCCGTCAGAAATGGATCTTTAACTTCTAGAAACACACATTTCAGAAATCTTGTATGGTCTCTCGCTTTTCTCGTCTGCTCAATCGATTACCGCTGCGAATGGTGATTACGATCCCCTTTGTAGTTCAAGTAGCTGCCGTCGTTGGCGTGGTGGGATATCTCTCTTTTCGCAATGGTCAGTTGACTGTAGATACTTTGGCATCGCAACTGCGAACAGAATTAACCGAGCGTATTATTCAACAAATTGAAGCCACCGTTGAACGTCCCTATATTATTAATCAAATCAACGCAAACTCTTTTTTGCAAGGCGACATTGATGTCACAGCGAGCAAGGGTGAAAACCAATTCTGGCAACAGGCAAAAGTCTTTCCTTCGACTAATCACATCTACTGTGCAACAGAAGCTGAAGGCGAATTTTTAGGGGTTGGGCGATCGCGAGGCGGCACGGGCGAGGGCTTACAGGCTTACATCGCCAATCCTGGGACGGACCGTCACATGCACCGCTACGATATCGATGCTACGGGACAACGTTCTTTTCTCAGAAGCAAGAATACGGATGTCTACGACCCACGTTTACGCCCTTGGTACGAAGCCACGAAGCAAGCAGGTGGCCCAACGTGGAGTCCAGTTTATTTGGATTTTGATACCTATTTACCGACGCTTACAGCAAACACCCCAATTTATGACAACCAGTCCAGCAGCTTACTCGGTATTTGTGCAACTGACATCATTTTGTCGGAAGAGTTAAATAGTTTCTTACAAGGTTTAGATATTAGCGATTCGGGCATTGCTTTTATTATGGAACCTTCCGGCACGTTGATTGCTAGCTCTACTACAGAGCCGATCGCAACAGGGGAGGGGCAAAATATTCAACTATTAACGGCTACTAACAGCGATAATCCACTGATTCAGCTCACAACTCAATATTTGAACCAAACGTATGACACGCTAAGTGCTGTTCAGTCAGCACAGTTAAATGCCCGAATTGAGGGGCGTCGGCACTATGTCGAAACAGTCCGATTTGAAGACGGTTACGGTCTGGATTGGATTATTGTTTTGGTGATACCAGAAGCCGATTTTATGGCTCAGGTTTATCGCAACACCCAAGTGACCGTCACTTTATCGATAGTGGCCTTTTTGATTACAATTTTCATTGGATTGTTGATCACTCGTTGGCTATCAAAACCTTTACAACAGCTCAGCACAGTGGCGCAAGAAGTCGCAAAAGGGGAGTGGGATACGCCGATCGACCTAAGTCGCAGTGACGTTATCGGTGACTTGTCGCAATCATTTGCCGATATGACTCAGCAGCTGCAGGGCTCTTTTAAGGAACTAGAGAGCCGCATTGATGAACGCACGTTTGAATTAATCAAAGCCAATCAAGAATTACAGCTGATTTCCTATGTTGATGGTTTAACTCAGGTAGCCAACCGTCGCTATTTCGATCGCTACTTAGACCAGGAATGGCAACGCTTAATTCGAGAGGAAAAACCACTTTCACTCATACTATGTGATGTTGATTTTTTCAAAAATTATAATGATCATTATGGTCATCAGGCGGGCGATCGCTGTTTGCAGCAGATTGCTCGCCTGATGGCTAAAATCGTGCAGCGACAAACTGATTTGGTTGCTCGCTATGGCGGTGAGGAATTCGTGTTGCTCTTGTCCGACACTGATACACACGGGGCAGTGACCATGGCGCAAAGCATCCTCAATACCTTCCGAGACGTACAGATTCCCCATGCCACTTCTGAAAAGCAGCGCATCTCTGTGAGTTTAGGCATTGCGACCGCCGTTCCCAACTTGCACACCGTCCCTGATACGTTGCTGGCGGCAACCGATGCGGCTCTGTATACCGCTAAGCACCGAGGACGCGATTGCTACGTTGTGGCCGAAGATTCCGAGATGAAACCGCTGAATTCTTGATTCCTGATTACAGCGACTGTTCCCTGATTCAAAATCAGAGGTGTTCAGATGGCGTTCCTTTAACCGCCAATCTGCGACATAGTGCGGCTGTAGGCCCCAGTTGTACCCGATTCCCGCATTTTGAAATTAATCTCAGGTTTAGCACCAACTAGCTCAGCCACTTGAGCGCGAATGTCCGCCAGCGGCACACCACTGCGCAACTGTTCTCGCACATTAATTTGCCCGGTTTCATTTAGCAGACAAGGACGCAGCCAACCGTCCGCTGAGAGTCGCATACGGTTGCAGCGATCACAAAAGCATTCCGACATTTGACTGATAAATCCCAACGTGCCCTGTGCACCAGGAATCTGGAAGACATCAGCAGGCCCATTGCCACGGACAGCACCCTCAATCAAGCCCCAGCGATCGCGAATCCGCTGTCGCAACTCCTCCGAAGGAATCCAGCCTCGATGCTCGAACAAATCACCATTGCCAATGGGCATAAACTCGATGAACCGAACATGCCACTCGCGTTCTAGCGTCAGGGCAGCCAGATCCAGAATTTCGCCATCATTGACGCCGGGAATGACCACAACATTCAGCTTCAGCGGCGCGAAGCCGACTCGATGGGCGGCTTGGATACCAGCCCAAACGTCATGCCAACGCGATTTGCCTCGGCCCCCAATGATGGTTTGAAAGATTTCAGGATCAAGGGAATCAAGGCTGATATTGATCCGTCGCAATCCAGCCTGCCACAGCGCCTCGGCCTTTTGAGCCAGCAAGAAGGCGTTAGTTGTCATCGCCAAATCTTGAGTCTGCGGCAGATGGGCAATATCATCGACAATTTCCACCACATCGGGTCGCAGTAAGGGTTCGCCCCCAGTAAGCCGAAAGCGGGTGAATCCAACTGGGATAAATACGTGCCGGAGTAATGTACGCAGCTCAGTGCGGGTAAGCCAATCTTGTTGTAAAACATAGGTCAGGTCGGCGCCTTCGGGCATGCAGTACTGACATTGAAAATTGCAGCGATCAATCAGACTGATGCGGAGATAGTCGATAGCGTTCATAAATCTGCAATCCGACAAACAATACAGAGAACTTTGCCTACACAGTAAGCGTGATCGCTTTATACTTTAGCAACATTTTGATTGTCAAAGTATGCCGTCTGATACGAATCCATTGCTAGAACCGAGTTCTGGGTATACGTTGCCGGTGTTTGCCTGTGCGAGTGCGATCGCCGCTCTGCAAAAACTGCTGAAACCTGAAACAGTCATTGACTCCGTTGCAGTGAATTTGGTGAACCCTGACCGTGTCGCCACGATTTCGGTAGAGCAAGTGGCCGCCCTACCGGATGGTTCGGCGCTGGCGATTACTCGCAGCGACCCTGGGGATAATTTAGACCTGACGCGCCATACACCGATTTGGGCCGTCGTGAGTTGGGGGCAATTGGGACAGCCGGATCCCATTCAAGTTACAGGGGGCGAAGGGCTAGGACGCTTGACTCATCAAGACAATCGGCCCGCCATTTATGCCTATGCGAATACTGTCTTGCAGGCAAATTTAGAGCCCCTGTTGCCGCCTGATAAGTCCCTCAAGGTCACGATTATTTTGCCAGAGGGGCGATCGCTGGCATTACGCACCTCCAATGCCGCTTTTGGCGTCGTGGATGGCTTGTCGCTGCTAGGGACATCGGGGATTTCTGAACCATTGAGTGCCCCTGGACAGTTGGAGATCTTTCGCCAAGCGGTGCGCGAGCGATCCCAGCAGTTCGACCAGCTGGTGTTTTGTGTCGGCGAAAACGGGCTGCAGCGGGCGCTGACACTGGGCATTCCTGCTGAGCAGCGCATCAAAACGGGCAACTGGATTGGCCCGCTGTTGGTTGAGGCAGCTCTGTGCGATGTTCAAGGAATTTTACTGTTGGGCTACCACGGCAAGCTGATTAAGTTGGCGGGCGGCATTTTTCACACCCACCACTATGTAGCCGATGGGCGTCAAGAAATTTTGAGTGCGATCGCTGCAGCCCAGGAATTACCCACCTCGGAAGTCCAGCAATTGCTCGCCGCCGACACCGTGGAGGCTGGCTTGACCCATCTGCGAAAACTAGATCAAAGCCATCACCAACAATGGGTACAGCACATTTATCAAGCTCTAGTGGAACGGATTGATCAACGGGCGATCGCTTACATCCAGGCCAACGCTGATCGCCAAATCGCTGTCGGCGCTGCCGTCTTTGACCGCCAGCGAGAAATCGTCGCCATGAGTGACCAAGCCGCAACACTCCTGCGGTCTATTTTGATAGACTCATAGGAATAACTTTTTTGAAACCAGTTACACATTATGCGACTGAATGCTTGAAACCGGGCAAGACTCGCTATCATTCGGTTCAACTTTCAGATTTCAGAGTTAACGATATTCTTCGCCTTTAGTTCACTCGTATTAATTGTTTTTGGTGCTTGTGGGATTTTCCCAACAGGGTGCCGCCGTTACCATTTCTGACCCTTACAGGATCGCTGCCGTGACTTCCCAAACTCATACTCCCACTACCCCTGCCGAGCCCAGCACCACTGCTCTCAATCGGCAGATGCTGGTGATCCTCGATTTCGGCTCCCAATATTCGGAGCTGATTGCCCGTCGCATTCGCGAAACTGAGGTTTACTCCGAAGTTTTGTCCTATCGCACGACGGTAGAACAGCTTAAGCAGCTCAATCCCCAAGGCATCATCTTGTCTGGTGGCCCCAATTCTGTGTACGACGAAGGGGCACCTCACTGTGATCCAGAAATCTGGAATCTGGGGATCCCGGTGCTCGGGGTCTGTTACGGCATGCAGCTAATGGTGCAGCAGTTAGGCGGGCAAGTCGAACGGGCGAAGCGAGCCGAATATGGCAAGGCCTCGCTGACCATCGATGACCCCACA
>CAZFWL010000185.1:0-6181 GCA_964522775.1 uncultured Halomicronema sp. | reverse complement strand
TATCCACCAAGTCAGCAAATCTCTAAAATAGGGCTTTAGCGATCGCCCATACTTCTGAACTGGAGGATTAGAATGGTGCGTGTCGCTACAAATTTTGTCGTTTATTGCTTGTGAATACCGATGAGTAACCACCTACAGCCCGACCGCATCTTAATCTTTGACACCACCCTCCGCGACGGCGAGCAGTCTCCCGGCGCCACTCTGAACGTGGATGAAAAGCTTACGATCGCGCGACAGCTGGCTCGACTGGGTGTAGATATCATCGAAGCGGGCTTTCCCTTTGCCAGTCCTGGCGACTTTGAGGCCGTGAACAAAATTGCGGCGCAAGTCGGCACGGAAGATGGCCCAACTATTTGTGGTTTGGCTAGGGCAACAAAGAGTGATATTGAAACTGCCGGGCGGGCGATCGCTCCCGCAGCCAATGGTCGCATTCATACGTTCATCGCGACGTCCGACATTCATATGCAGTACAAGCTGCGGAAAACTCGCGAAGAAGTGCTCGCCATTACTGAAGAAATGGTGGCCTATGCCAAGACCTTTACTGACGATGTCGAGTTTTCACCAGAAGATGCGGGCCGTTCCGACCCCGAATTTATGTATCGGGTGTTGGAAACCGCGATCGCAGCTGGCGCTACTACGATCAACATTCCTGATACCGTGGGCTACTTGACCCCCTCGGAATTTGGCGGCTTGATTCGCGGCATCCGGGAAAATGTGCCCAACGTTGACCAAGCGATCATTTCCGTTCACGGTCACAACGATTTGGGACTAGCAGTCGCCAACTTCCTCGAAGCGGTGAAAAACGGCGCTCGTCAGCTCGAGTGCACCATCAACGGCATTGGCGAGCGGGCTGGTAATGCGGCCCTCGAAGAATTAGTCATGGCCATGCATGTTCGCCGCAGCTTCTACAATCCCTTCTTTGGTCGTCCGGCTGAGTCAGACGCACCGTTGACGAACATCGACACCACGGAAATTTATCCCACGTCTCGTTTGGTCTCTAACCTAACAGGCATGTTTGTGCAGCCGAATAAGGCGATCGTCGGGGCGAACGCCTTTGCCCATGAGTCAGGTATTCACCAAGACGGCGTGCTCAAGAACAAGCTCACCTACGAAATCATGGATGCCGAATCCATCGGGCTGAACAAGAACCAAATCGTCTTAGGTAAGCATTCGGGCCGCAACGCTTTTCGTACTCGATTGAAAGAGTTGGGCCACGAGCTCAGTGATCAGGAACTCAACCGTGCTTTCCTCCGCTTCAAAGATTTGGCGGATAAGAAGAAGGTTGTCACTGATTGGGACATCGTGGCGCTGGTGAATGACGAAACCCAGCAGGCTCCCGAGCACTTCCACATTGAGCTGGTGCAGGTTTCCTGTGGCGACCATGCCTGCCCCACGGCCACAGTGACCCTGCGCACGCCTGAAGGTGGAGAACTGACGGATGCTGCAACGGGGACTGGTCCTGTCGATGCGGTTTATCGGGCGGTCAACCGCGTGGTCAATATCCCCAACGAGTTGATTGAGTTTTCGGTGCAGTCGGTGACTGCGGGCATTGATGCGATCGGTGAAGTGACCATTCGCATCCGCCACGAAGAGAGAGTCTTCTCGGGGCATTCCGCGAACACTGACATCGTTGTGGCTTCGACCCAGGCTTATTTGAATGCGCTGAACCGTTTGTACGCGGATCTTCAGGGCGGCAAAACCATCCATCCACAAAAAGATGAAATGGAAACTGCGGCCACAGCGCGCATCTAGTCACAGTTAAATTTGAGTGGGCAACCGCTTTTTTGAAATAGGAAGATAGCGATACGGCTGTCTTCCTATTTTTTGTTTTGCGACCCCAGCCCCTCAGAGCCTTTTCCTGAAGTGGAAGGGTTTCAAGGCTGGTGCATTTGCTTGGCGAGAAGGGAGCAAGTGAGGGCAATTCCAGGATTCAGGTTTGATTCCCCAACATCTCGCCTTGGCTATAGAACATGTTGGCTAACAAATATCGACGGTGGTTTGATATTGCCTTTCTTTACCAAGAGATTCCAGAGCTAGAGAAGGCTTTAGAGTAAAAGGCGTGGTTTTTGCCCCAAGCAACTATGAACTCCCCCCCGAATAATCGCCTGAAGGATTTCACCCAGGGTATTTTGCTCATCGGTGTATTACTGGTGTTGCTGGGAGTTGCCGCTATTGTGACGGCAATCCAAGCGCCCGGCTTAATCGGTTTCTTAATGTCTGGGTTGTTCTTGGTCGCTGGCGGGGCGCGGTTGGTCTACAGCTGGCAAACGAGGGCAGAACCGGGCTTTCATCTCAAAGTCAGTACTGGCGTGCTGTACTTGGCAGCAAGCTATTTATTGTTTACTGCCCTCTTACAGGAATATTTAGCACTGTCGACATTATTGGGGGTGATTTTACTCTTGCAGGGCCTGTTGGAATTCGCGGTGGCACGGCAGTTACCCCCAGGCAACACTCGACGCTGGTTTTTGGGGATGGGGATCGGCGCGTTAGTTTTGGGTGGTTTGTTTATGAGTAGTCTCAGAATTACGTTGGCCTGGCTCTTGGGATTGGTGGCCGCATTAAGTCTGATTTTGCCTGGTGGTTGGTTAATCTTTTTGGCTTCCACAGTGCAATCTGAGGACGAACACAAATCGCGATCGCGGCGGTGAGTGCATTCACTATCCAAATGTTTTAGGGATATGGCGATGGGATGGGCAGCGACTGGTTTGAGCGATCGCTCAGAAATAATTCTCAACTGCAAGAATTCTCTGGTTAAATGAGCTCATCGACTGCACCAGTTTCAGTGATTTCTTTATTTTTAGCCTGTTTCGGGCACACTCAAAACTGACTTCTATTGCAGCTGCCTCCATTTAAAACCCTATAAATACATAATTAATGTTCACTACAGGTCATCTTTGCTCACGCGTTCAGCGTCACCTCCTGCTGTTTATAGCCATCGGGCTGCCATTGACAATTGCGGAGGCTGGAGTCGCAGAAGTTCGGCGTTTAGATACTGCCGCTTCGAGCTCACCGCAAACTCAGACCTTTGTGACCGAAGCGGCCGATTTACAGGCTACTACCCTATTAGATCTCTCCCCTCAAGCAGAAGCCTTTGAGTCCGAGACCATTAGCGATTCGACATCCCCAACAACCGTCATCAATGTCGAGTCTCTGGATCCTGAGCCAGTCAATTTTGAAACCGACGGTGGAACGCTAGATGGAACGGCGGATCCGGGGACGGTTTCGCCGACCAGCCTTACTCCTGATTTTGACGAGGGGGACTTTGATCCACCAGAGCCCCTAGAAACAACTGAAATACCTGACACTGTTCCCTTTGAGGTCGAGGATTATATCCCAGAGCCCACGGGTGAATCGTTAGCGGAAGTGAGCGCTGAAGTTGCGACGCCTCCGGATGACTTCATTGAGTGGCGAGCCACCTTGTGGGGAGGCTTTATGACCAATAACGACCTCGAAGAAAGCGTGACTTTTCAGAACATTGAGGTGGAAGATTCCAGCTTATTTGGTGCGGGCATCAGTCGGACTTTGACGGGGGGCAACACGGTCAAGATTGAAGGTGAGCTGCAATTGCTGAAGCACTCGGGTCGTCAAAACCATTGGGAAGGGACAGCGGCGTTGGCTTTACGGTGGGAGTGGTCCCCCAGCTTTAGCATTGCCTTAGCTCAGGGAGTCTCTTATGCCACGCTGTTGCCAGAGATCGAAGACGATAACAATACGGATGAATCGCAGTTTCTCAATTACCTGGCGTTAGAGATGGAATATTTGCACTCATCCCAGTGGGGTATTGCCGGGAGAATCCATCATCGCAGCGGGGCTTACCGGCTATTTGGGGATGCCGTTGGCGGCAGCAATGCCTACCTCTTCGGGCTACGCCGTCGGTTTTAACCATATCGATGCCGCGACGACCCACATAACCGGAGCTACGACGAGAGAATTTTAGGGATGGTTCCCGCAAATCTCTCCGTCTGCCCTACGCTAGAAAGATGCCTTTTTCCGCCGATTCATATCCTCATTGCTTGATGGGATTGAGTCGGTGCAAGATAATTGTGCAGTGCAAAAATCACCTGTTTTATTGGCCGTGACTGACACCCAAAGCTACAAAGAAACCGTTCTGTTGCCCAAAACGACGTTTGAGATGCGGGCTAACTCTGCTAAGCGGGAGCCAGAAATTCAGGCGTTTTGGCGGGAGCAGAAGGTTTACGAAAAGCTGGCCGAGAATAACCCCGGTGATCCGTTTGTGCTGCACGATGGCCCCCCCTACGCAAATGGTGCTCTGCACATGGGCCATGCGCTGAACAAAATCCTGAAAGACATCATCAATAAATATCAAATCCTCCAGGGCCGTAAGGTTCGTTACATCCCTGGTTGGGATTGTCATGGCCTGCCCATTGAGCTAAAAGTCCTGCAAAAGATGGACTCAGAAGCCCGCGCCAAACTGACCCCAATCAAGCTGCGTTACAAGGCCAAAGCCTTTGCCGAAAAGGCCATCAACGAGCAGCGGGAAAGCTTTAAGCGCTACGGAGTTTGGGGCGACTGGGATGCGCCTTACATGACCCTGCAACCAGAATATGAGGCAGCGCAAATCGGTGTCTTTGGCCAGATGTATTTGAAAGGGTACATCTATCGCGGGCTGAAGTCGGTACATTGGAGTCCGACATCGCAAACGGCCTTGGCAGAAGCGGAACTGGAATATCCCGAAGGTCACACGTCGCCGAGTATCTATGCGGCCTTTCCCATGGTTGAGGCAGCTGAGGCTGTAGCTTCAGCGTTAGCCCCTTATTTATCCGAGCTTGGGGTGGCGATCTGGACAACGACCCCCTGGACGATTCCCGCCAACATGGCGGTGGCGCTGAATCCAGAACTCACCTATGCGGTGGTGGAAGTCGCTTCGGGCAAGCCCTTCAAATATTTGCTGATCGCCAAGGATTTGCGCGATCGCCTCAGCGAAATCATGGGCACTGACTTGACCTTGAAAGCTGAGATCAAAGGCGCAGCATTGGAAGGCAGCACTTATCGCCATCCCTTACAAGATCACTTGCCAACGGATAAGCGCGGTGAAACGAGTCCGATTGTCATCGGCGGCGACTACGTCACCACTGAGTCCGGCACGGGGTTAGTCCATACGGCGCCTGGTCACGGTCAGGATGACTTCATGGTGGGTCAGCGCTATGGCTTGCCAGTGCTCTGTCCGGTGGATGAGCGCGGCGACATGACGGAGGAAGCGGGACCGTTCGCTGGTAAAAATGTCCTCAAAGATGCAAATCCAGCGGTGATTGAAGCTTTAGAAACGGCGGGTTCGCTGCTGAAAAAAGAAGACTACGTTCACAAATATCCCTACGATTGGCGTACCAAAAAGCCGACGATTTTTCGCGCAACGGAGCAGTGGTTTGCCTCGGTGGAAGGGTTCCGGGATGAGGCGCTGCAAGCCATTAAGGATGTGACCTGGATTCCTGCTCAGGGCGAAAACCGGATCACGCCGATGGTGGGCGATCGCGCTGACTGGTGTATCTCTCGCCAGCGGACTTGGGGCGTACCGATTCCGGTGTTTTACGACAGCGAAACGAACGAACCGCTGATCAACGAAGAGACGCTGAATCATATTCAACAACTCTTTGCCGAAAAAGGGTCGGATGCTTGGTGGGAGCTGTCGGTAGAAGATCTGCTGCCGCCTGCCTACCGCGACAATGGCCGCACCTATGTCAAAGGCATGGACACCATGGACGTGTGGTTTGACTCGGGTTCCTCTTGGGCCGCAGTGGCGCGGCAGCGTGAGGGCCTCAAATACCCTGTTGAAATGTACTTAGAGGGATCGGACCAGCATCGAGGCTGGTTTCAATCCAGCTTGCTGACCAGTGTGGCAGTCAACGGTCACGCGCCCTATCGTCAGGTGCTCACCCACGGCTTCACGGTGGATGAGCAAGGCCGCAAAATGAGTAAGTCGCTGGGGAACGGGATCGATCCTCAAGTGATCATCGAGGGGGGCAAAAACCAGAAAAAGGAACCGGCCTACGGGGCAGATGTGCTGCGGCTCTGGGTGTCGTCGGTGGACTACTCTTCGGACTTGCCGCTGGGCAGCACCAGCCTCAAGCAGATGGCGGATGTTTATCGCAAGATTCGCAACACGGCACGGTTGTTGCTGGGCAACCTGAAGGATTTCGATCCGGTGAAAGATGCCGTCCCCTAT
>CAZFWL010000184.1:0-6183 GCA_964522775.1 uncultured Halomicronema sp. | reverse complement strand
TTACATGTTCGCTTTGCCACTGCTGCTAGATAAACAGCTAGATTTTTGGCCAGCAATGGAGACCAGCCGCAAGCTGATCAACAAAAAGTGGTTCTCTTTCTTTGCGTTTTCGCTCGTGCTTGGGTTGATCAATATTGCCGGAGTGCTCTGCATTGGGGTTGGTTTGTTAGTGACTTTCCCCCTGACGATCTGCGCTCAGGTTGCTGCTTATGAAGACATCGTGGGGTTGAATTCTGTGGCTGACAGCGAGCCTACTGACACCATCTAGGCCCGGTCTATGCCAATCTAATAGCTCGGTAAAAGGCAGAGATTTCGATCTCTGTCTTTTGTTTTTGGGCAATGCTGACAGCGTGGCGAGTTAGGTTGAGATCGCTTGTTCGATTTGGCGAGCGATCGCGATCATTGTTTGGGTTAAGGGATGTTTGGGATAATGCAGACAAAAGATGCCCCGACTCGCCAGTCCGGCTAATTCATCTGTGAGATAGAGAATGCCTGCAACTGGATAATCATAAGTATTCTCCAGCATGTGTTTGACTACTTTCGTCTCAATAGTGGGTAGCACAAGCGAAGGCACTAGCCAGGCTCGTGAAACTTCCAACTGCTCAATGATTTCGATCAGCACTGCTGAGCGCTGTAAATCATAAGAATCAAGCTGCAACAAAATCAAGGCACTGTCAGCTAGGGACAATCCCATAAGGTTTTCGTCAGTTAATTCTGGTTGATTATCAATCAGCCAGAAGTCTAAAGCGAGCTCGTCGCCTAGCTGTTGCAGCAGTTCGTAGGGTTTTTCCAGGTCATATTGCTGGGGTAATGCTGGCGATTGGCTTTCCCCTTGGGTCAGGTAGCGGGCTAGGGAACTCACATAAATACCGGGTGCAGACTCTGCTGGAGAATCGCCGTGCAGATAGCGGTCAGCCTTCAGCCGCTTAGGTGAGCGGGTATCGGTCTGGAGCCACCAATAAGCCACGGCATCAGTTGACGCATCAGCTTCTAGACCGAAAAGCGAGCGTATGCCGCCAGCTTGCAAATCCGTATCAAGCAGACCCACTCGATGGCCACAGTGCATCAGAATGACGGCCAAGTTGGCAACGAGATGAGAGCAGCCAATACCGTGGCGGCAAGCTTGAAGGGCAATCAGTCTGGCCATTAGCTTAAGTTGCCGTTCCCATTGCAACGGCAGTTACAACCCTGAGCCCTAAGGCATCGATGACAGTGATGTGGGAGCAACCTGAGAACATATGAGTAAGCCTCTCTATGTGAAGCTTATCATCGGCTACCAGCATCATCTTCAGCACATGTTACGGGATCGCTCTGATAATGGGGCAAATGTAGTTTCATGTCATCTTTTCTCCACTCCACAGCATTGCCCTTGCCTTATCGTCTGCGGGCCTGCAGCTTTTGATAAACGGCTTTGATATCGACTTGGTGATGCGCTAGCGCGACTAGGGTGTGATAAAACAGGTCGGCTACTTCTCCAGCGATCGCATCAGGGTCGTCATCTTTACAGGCCATCACGACTTCGGCCCCTTCCTCCCCGATTTTTTTGAGGATTTTATTGTCACCACCTTCTAACAGCTTGCTGGTGTAAGACTCAGCCTGGGGGTGTTGCTGGCGATCGCGAATGACGGCGAACACTTGAGACAGCGTGTCGGCCGGAGGCGCTGTCACCGTCCCTGCAATTTGATGAAAGCAGCTACGCTCGCCGGTATGGCAAGCAATATCGCCCTCTTGCTGCACGGTGATTAATAGCGCGTCGCTGTCGCAGTCGTAGCGAACTGTTTGGACCTTTTGCAAATGCCCCGATGTTGCCCCTTTGTGCCAAAGTTCCTGGCGAGAGCGGCTCCAAAACCAGGTTTCCGCCGTCTCTAGCGTTTTTTGCAGTGACGTGGCATTCATCCAAGCCATCATCAGCACCGTGCCATCCAGATAGTCTTGAACAATAGCTGGCACCAAACCTTGTTCGTTATAGCGGATGGCGTCGATAGGAATAGCCGTAGCAGATAAGGACATGGGCGATCGCGATACTCAATAGCCTCCTCATTATCCTCTTTTACGCTCCGTCGTTAACGTGCTTCGCCCAATAACGCAAAAATTGGTTGAGCTTGAGCTTTACCCTTGAGACTCATGGCACCGAGGGGCAGGGTGGCAAAATCGGCTTGAACTTCGTCGGCCATCACCTGGTTCATCCAAATTTCGTTTTCGCCAGCGCGACTCATGATCCGTGATGCCGTATTGACTGTATCGCCGAGGACGTTGAATTCGCGCCGCCCCCGCCGCTCGCCAATCTCTGCCGCAAATACGGCACCATAGGTCAGGCCAATGCGGCAAGTGAGTTGAATCGGTCGCCCCTGTACCGTTGGCGGCTTGATCGAACTCACGACATCGCGAATCATCAGCATGGCTGCGGCTGCCCGGTGAGGATCACTGGGATCTGGATTCAATACCCCAAAGTGAATCAACATCTCTGAGCCAATTGAGTGGTAAGTGACCTTTTGCAAAATGCCGCCCTTCAGTTCGACGATGCCGTTGATCAGCGAAAAAGCCTGAGAAAAACAATCAACGATCGCATCAGTTTCTTCGGGTAGAGCTTCATCCACTGACTCTGGCAACCCAATCAGGTTGACAAAGGCTACCGCAATGGTGGGAAAGGCTGGCGGAATGCGACGGTCAGAGGCGGTATCGATGATTAACTGCAGTACCGATCGCGGCATGAAGCTGGCCAACGGTTCTACCCGCTGCATTACGGTCTCAATTTCTGCCAATAAGCCCGAAACCGTGCGGTCAAAAAACATCGATGTGCTACGACGCCGAGCCACTGTGATTTCGTATTCACCCAGTTCTTCGTCGCTCAAGTCATCAATCACTAGCCAATGTTGGTCATCGGTGGGCGCTAGGGCTACGCGATCACCTAACTTGGCCTTGACAGTTGAAGTGAGTGAGACATGCTGAATGCTGCCAGCTCCCTCGGCTTGTTTGGCCAGGGTGACAGCTTGCCCTAGCAAAACATGGGCCATGCGCTGGGGAGTTCCGATATCGGCGGTGACATACTGGCCAGAATGAATGCCTACGCGCATATTGAGTGACAGTTCACCCCGAAAGGTCGCGATTTTCTGAAAGCTATCCATGGCTCGCTGCATTCGCAAGCCCGTGTTAATCGCTTGTACAATATCGCGCTGCGGGTCGCCTGTGTTGAACTGTACAAGCAGCGCATCCCCTGTAAACTCCAGCAAGTTGCCACTCGACTTGCTAATGATCTCGATCATGCCGGAGAAATAGTTGTTGAGCACTCGCAGCAGCAGCTCTGCTCCGTCCATGCCCTCGGCTGAGCAAGCTTCGAGCAAGGGAGTAAAGCCAGCTAAGTCGGTAAACAGTAGAGTGCCTTCTTGCCAGCAATACTGCTGCCGTCCGGGCTCGGGAGGATGATCACAAACGTCGCGGGGCACATAGTCAATTAAAATATGCTGCAATGTCCGCAAATGCTCGAAGACTTTGGTCAACATTTGCGGTGAGGGGTCAACCCACGCGGCGGCATACAAATTAGTCGGCAACAACCAACGCAGTTGCCTCTCTAGCGCCAATAAGGGGTGAGTCTGGGTATCGGCCACGACACAAGGCCCCTGAGCATTCATCCGTAGATTCCCTCAAAGCTAACAGACTCTACAAGCACAATCATGGTCAATCCGGCGATTTCTGTTGGGTAGGGCACCTGTAGTTGCCTATGTACCCACCCGAGTTATGAGTGTTCACCAATTACCTACAGAATGTCACATTACCAGGCTGAGCAAAAAGACGATGGCGCTGGCAATAGAGGCGGAACACTCAGCGAATGTTTATGACATTCTCAGATCGCTAAGGCGCTTCATCGTTAGGGTTAGGCGATCCTGTTTGTCCCGGTTTGAGCGGTTTGATTGCGTGGACCTCTGGCCGATGGCGCAAGGCAGCGCACAAATTGCTACAAGCAGGCAGTTCGTAATAGATGTCACTGGCAGAACCTAATTGATGCGTCAACTTGATCGGTTGCATATTGAAGTGACAAACGTTTGTAACTTTAAGTGCGAGTTTTGCCCCGACGCAATTATGGCCCGGCCCCGTGGTCATATGCCTTTCGAGCTATTGGAGAAGTTGCTGGATGAGATTGCGGAGCATCAACTCGCCCGCATCATTACCTTTCATCTAATGGGCGAACCCTTTATTTATCCTCACATCTTTGATGGGATTCACAGCGCGGTATCGCGATCGCTCCAATTACACTTGACCACCAACGGCAGCACCTTTCACCTGTTTCCGGAACAGGTAGAACGGCTAGTGAAATCGCAAGTTCCCAAGGTCACCATTTCGCTGCAAACACCCGATCCCCATACATTTCAACTGCGCGGAGCCCCGCCAAGACTCGCGTCTGAAGCTTATTTTGAGGGCATCGTTAACTATGTGCAGGCAAATTTGCGATCGCCCGATTCCCCCACTCGCGTCCACGTCAAATTTTTAGATACGACACCGCATCCTTTTCTCGTGCCCCACAAGCCGCTAGATGTTGTCGCCGGTAAGACCCAAATCGCCACTGAGTTGACGACTTGGGCTCAACGCCTGCTCACGGGCATGCCCGCCAGCGATATTGATTGGGACAACATTCATGACCGGATTCAACAGTTGCGACCGGGACGCTGGCAGCTCATTTCCCTGCATCCCAAGCTCGTGCTGGAAACTTTTCCCTTAGACAGCTGGAGCAATGTGGAAGCGGACAACGTGACACCCGCTCAATGGGGGTACTGCAATGGGGCGACGCAACAAGCCGGAGTTTTGTACGACGGCACGGTAGTCCCCTGCTGCAAAGATTTTGAGGGCCAGATTCCCCTTGGGAATGCTGCCGAAAGACCACTGCTCGACATTTTGACGGACAGTCCGGCTTGTCAGCTGCGACAAGACTTTAATCGATTGCAGGTTAAGCATCCGGTGTGTCAACGCTGCATGGGGGCCGACACGCCGTTGAAATCAGCCTTGAGACAGGTCGGCTCTGTGGCCTATTTCAAAGCGTATAGCCCGGTAATGAGAAGGATGCAACCAGGCTGGGGGGAGGTATGATCAAAGAAAGGAAGAACGCAACTTTGTCAATCTTGATGAACAAATGTTAAGTTAATATTTGTAACGTGGCGTAGAGGTCGTGTCATGCAATTTCGGCAAGAGCTTCCCCTTGAGCAGCAGTTTGAGCTTCAGGTGTTTGAGCAGCAGGTACAGCAGCTTTCACGAGAAGATGCGCAGGCCCTTCTTGTGCAACTGCGTGAAGCCATGTTGTACCAGTCCACTGCGTTTCGCGAAATTTTAAAGGAGTCTTGGGGGATTGAAAAAGGCCTTGAGGCTGGCCTCGGCGATCTGATTTAGCCAAGCTCTGTCGTTATTTGTGGAGGAATGTGAGTCATGACCACACATCAGCTTTACCTTAACCAAGAAACTGAAACTGAAAACGCCAGTGGTGTTGCGGTGATTTTCTTTTTGCTGGGCGCGCCGAATATTTACAGTGCCTTACGTCAGCGATCTCACCTCGCCACTGTGGACCACAAAACGCCAACTTGGGCTCTAGGTTTAGGCGTTTTGACCTTTGCGGCGGCTGGAGCTTGGGCTTGTTTTGCCGCCATGGGGTGATCGAACCTTAGTTAGATGCCAGTAGGTATTCGGATTGCACCGGTGGCAGGCGTTGCTGGTCTACTAGGACTTGATAAATAGCAACGCAGGTTTCTGCCCGAGTAGCGACCTGGTTAGGTCGCAGCCGTGGGTTGTTGGGCTCGGTTGTGATGAATTGTTTGTTTAGGGCGATCGCAGTTTGCCGACGAGCGTATTGTGGCACTTGATCACTGTCGGCAAGGTTGCTTAATGCTGACTGCGGTTGAGGAACCTCGGTATCGTACAAACCATTGACCAGGGCGATCCAGATTTGCACCCGCAGTAGGGGATGGGACGGCGCGAAAGTCTGATCTGGAAACCCTCCCATGAACCCCCCACGATAGGCTGATTGGATTGCGTCAGCTGCCCAAAAGCTATTGGGGACATCGAGGAATTGGATGCCTGGTCTGACGCTAGCGGGGGCAAAGGCATTGACCAATAGAGTGGCGAACTGTGCCCGGGTGATCGGACCGTCAGGATCAAACTGGCCATCGCTTCGACCCCTGACCAGATTTAATGAAGTGAGGC
>CAZFWL010000183.1:0-6195 GCA_964522775.1 uncultured Halomicronema sp. | reverse complement strand
TCTCAAGTTGCTTGATCGTTTGTTTGCCCACAGAAATCCTTTTTGAAGTTGTAAGTAAGTCCTATGGAACTGTCAATTGAGTGTCAAAAACGCGATGCCAGCGTTAATCCTAGAGCCCTGCGCCGTGAGGGCCAAATTCCGGCAGTCCTGTACGGACATGACGGCGATGCTTCGGTGTCACTGACGGTAGACCAGCGCTCTGCTGAGCGGCTAGTGCGTAGTGCGTCTGTAAATAACACCTTGGTGAATGTCAGCGTGCCTGAAATGCCTTGGAATGGCCAGGCTTTGTTGCGCGAGGTACAGACTCATCCTTGGAAAGACAATATTTATCATCTGAGCTTCTTTTCGATTGCCAGTCAGTCCAGTGTGGATGTGGTGGTCTCGGTTAACTATACTGGCACGGCCAAAGGTGTGAAAGACGAGGGTGGTACGCTCGACATCCTAGTGTCTGAACTAGCGATTCGCTGCGCTCCGGGCTCGATTCCAGAAACTGTCGATATCGATGTCTCTGAGCTGGCGGTGGGTGAAAACCTGCACATTAGTGATCTCAAATTACCAGCCGGGGTGGAAGCGATCGCGGATACGGATAAAACCCTGGTGAATGTAGCAGCGCCAAGAACGGTAGCGAGCGAAGAAACCTCAGACACTGAGGCAAGCACTGTCCCGGCTGAACCGGCTGCTGAGTAATCTCGATTGATATGACTAAAACCAGGGATATCGATCCCTGGTTTTTTATTGCCAAAAGATAGGTGTTTATGGCTACTGCATCACTGCCCCCGCTAATTGAGCAAATGCTCCAGCCGGAGTTTTATCCCCATCCAGTGGAGTCGCCGATTCAGTTAATGCAAACGCACGTTTCGTATGTGTTGTTAACCGGCGACTTTGCTTACAAGGTCAAGAAGCCAGTGGATTTTGGCTTTCTTAACTATTCGACTCTGGAAAAGCGCCAACATTTTTGCGCAGAAGAACTACGGCTAAACCAGCGGGCAGCGGCCCCTTTGTATTTGGAAGCGTTGCCGATTGCGCAGCAGGGCGATCGCTTTATCTTGGGGGATTCTGAAGCCGTCGACACCGTGGAATACACTGTCAAGATGCGACAGTTTCCGCAAGCAACCCTGTTGAGTCACCTGTTTGAGCAGGGCGGTCTGACGGAAGACCTATTGCGAAAATTGGCCGAGGCGATCGCTGACTTTCACCTCAAGGCGGAAACGGACGATTACATTCGTAACTTTGGCACTGTCGAGAACGTGCGCCAGTCCATTGACGAAAACTATGAGCAAACCGTCGGTTTCATTGGCGGCCCGCAAACTCAGCAGCAGTTCGACGAAACTAAAGCCTACACCGACAACTTTTTTGCTACTCAGGCAGCGCTTTTGCAGCAACGCATGCATCAGGGCAAAATTCGCGCTTGCCACGGGGACTTGCACCTCAACAATATTTGTTACTGGCAAGATGAACTTCTGCTATTTGACTGCATCGAATTCAACGAACCGTTCCGGTTTGTCGATGTCATGTTTGATATTGCCTACATCATCATGGATTTGACGGTGCAAGGGCGGCAGGATTTAGCGGCCATCTTTCTAAGCCACTATGTCGAATGCACGGGCGATTGGGAAGGTTTGCAAGTGTTGCCGCTGTATGTGAGCCGTCAATCCTATGTGCGGGCTAAGGTTACCTCGTTCTTGTTGGGAGATCCTTCCATTGATGCAGCGACTAAACAGGCAGCCTCAGACAAAGCGGCGAAGTACTACACCTTGGCCTGGTCTTACGTCCAACCGCAAACTGGGCGATTCCTGATCATGTCGGGTTTATCTGGGGCCGGCAAGAGCACGATCTCGAAAGCCTTGAGCCGTGAACTCGGAGGCATTTATATTCGTTCGGATGCGGTGCGTAAGCACCTCGCTGGAGTGCCCTTACAAGAGCGCGGCGATGATAGCTTGTATACCACTGAAATGTCACAGCAGACCTACACGCGACTGACCGAACTAGGCGGCTTGCTGGCGAGCTTGGGTTATACCGTGATTTTGGATGCAAAATTTGACCGCGTGGCAACTCGGCAACTGGCGATCGCCCAAGCTCAAGCTCATCATGTTCCCTTGAGCATTGTGCATTGTGATGCGCCAGCAGAGATTTTGGCTCAGCGGGTGCGCGATCGTCAGGGCGATATTGCTGATGCCACCGTCGCTGTCCTCGCTAACCAGCAGCTAGAGCCCTTCACCGCTGAAGAGAAGCCATATGTAAAACAGGTTGATACAACTCAACCCTTAGCTGCTCAATTGGCGACTATAGTAGAGGCGTAAATAAGTTAGACAGTTTACTTCGACTGTCATAGAGTCGGACGTTCTGGCAAATCTGTTGATCGGCGGGGCCATTGTGACTGACAAAATCTTTCCCGTTGCGTTGAAGCTGTGGTTGGTGTTTTTGCTGGCCTTTTTACTGCTGGGCTATGAAATTGTTCCCAGTATTGTTTTTGGAGCGATCGCGGGCCTAGCTGGAGGCACGGTGTCTGCTTGGTGGCAAACTCCCGGCGGCGAACCCATCGCCCCACCTACCACTGAGCCTAACGCCCTCGATAAGCTAGGCGAAAAGCTGAACCCTGGTCAGGTGCAAAATCGCCTGCCATTTTTGAAGCTCTTCACCCGTCGAGATCGCCGTTATCCTGGCCCCCGCTAATCTAGCGCTGTTATGACATTTGAGATTCGCGAGATTCAGCCGTCAGATGATCTTGCTATTGCTGCCATTATTCGCCAAGTTTTAACCGAGTTCGGAGCTAATCGTCCTGGCTTTGCCTGGGCAGATCCTGAATTAGACCATTTATCGCAGGCTTACCAAGGCGATCACGCCTTTTACTACGTGGTCACCAACGCTGATCAGGTGATTGGCGGCGCTGGGATCGCCCCATTTCCTTGCGAAAACGAAGACCTGTGCGAGCTGCAAAAAATGTATCTGCTGCCCGAGTTCCGGGGGCAGGGATTAGGCCGCCAACTCATCCAGCACGTCCTCGATGCGGCTACTGCTTTGCAGTATCGAGGCTGCTATTTAGAAACCTTCGATGCCATGCACAGCGCGATCGCCTTGTATCAAAAATTAGGCTTCGAACTGTTAACAACGCCCCTGGGTGATTCGGGCCATAACAGTTGCAATCTTTTCTTCGTGCGGCGGTTTACCTCCTAAAACTGGCACGAGGAGTACTGTTAGAAACAGCTAGAGCAGATCGTGCTTACTCTGGATGCGTTGAGCAGTGCGTAAGATCTGTCCTGCCAGCATCGCGGCGCCAAATCCATTATCGATATTCACTACGCCGATGCCTGTGGCGCAAGAGTTCAGCATGGTCAGCAGCGCCGATACGCCGCCCAAGTTTGCCCCGTAACCGACACTAGTTGGTACGGCCACAATCGGCACATCCGAAAACCCAGCGACAACACTGGGGAGCGCACCTTCCATACCCGCGACCACAATCAAGACGTCGGCTTGGGCCACTACATCGCGATGCCGCAATAAACGATGGATACCGGCAACGCCCACGTCCCACAACCGCAGCACATTAAACCCTGAGAGTTCCGCCGTAATCGCGGCCTCTTCCGCTATAGGCAAATCCGCTGTACCTGCTGTGAGAATACCCATCATGCCAGGGTGCCGTGGTTGCAAGTTCATCGGCACCAGTGCACAGATTTTGGCCGCTTCGAAATACATGGCCGCTGGCAGCGCCACCCGAATTTGTTGTGCCACATCGGGTTCGATACGGGTAGCCATGACCACGGGGGTACGATCGCGCATGGCCCGCATAATCGCCACAATCTGCTCCACCGTTTTCCCCGGTCCCCAAATCACCTCAGGAAAACCTGTTCGCAGCGATCGATGATGATCAACTTTGGCAAACTCATCAATGGGTTCAAACTCTAAATATTTCAGCTTTTCAAACGCCGCTTGTGGGCTGACCTGTCCCTGGGCGATCGCCTCTAATAGCTGCTGCAACGCCTCTGGCTGTGTCACTCAACATTCCTAACTGCAACCTGTCTAGCGTATCGCGACACTATAGGTTGTGGGTTAGCGGCAGCAATGGCGGGCATAACGATAGGACAGAGCATTGAACTCAAGCAAAATTTTATGAGCGATCGCTACTGAGCTGAGAATGCTGCGTGACTTTGGTGCCCCCATAGCGCTCAGGCACCACTCGAAATGTGCCAGAAAGATTGAACGCATGTATCATTCCACTTGCAGGGCCGCCTATCTGCTACTGGCATGAAGGTGGGTGAGCGATCGCAGTCTTCGGCTTTTCCCGCGCAGCATGGTTTTAGAACTGCTTACTCGCATCTTGGTATGGGCGGCTATGGGGCTGTTCATCTGGTATGTGCTGCTGAAATTTATCCCCCGTAACTTCCTAACTTGGTTTGGGGGAGCCATCATTTTGACGTTGTTTGTGTTGTCATTTATTGACCCAAACGACGAAACAATTGGTTCGATTTGGCAAATTATTTCGCTCCCGTTGACGCCACTCGGAGCGACTTTGGGTTTGCTGATTTTAGCCCTTGCCGAGAAGAAAGTTAAAAGCCGTTATGTGAGCGTGGCTTTGGCTATTTTGCTGGTAGCCAGCGTGCCCCTCATTGCGCGGACTATTGTGAACCAGGCTGAACAAGCGGTACAAGTCGCGTATCGCGTGCAGCAAGGCATTTGTGATGATGTCTGTCCCACAGGCATCCCGACAACGATTCCGCTCGGGCAAGTCGTTTCTGAAGTCGTGATTGCTGAAAATATGGACTTGATCGCTCCGTTAGAGTCCTTTCCGAGTCAGATTGACAGTGAGGTCGAACTCGATCCGATCTTGGTAACGCGCCTGGGTAGTGCCGCTCGGTTAGAGCAGCGGTTTCGTGCTCAAGGCAGTACGCCGATCGTTTATGTCACAGCTGGTCCACTGTATGGCTCCGCTGAAGAAAGAGCGGCGAAAGAAACCACGTTGCGTCAAATTCTCATTCGCGGCGGAGTGCCATCGACCAGCATTTCCGTAGGGGATGCTGGCATGAATATTCATCGAGCGATGCGCGATGTCAAAGGTTTATTAGAAGAGCGAGGTGTCTTACCGGATCCAGACTTGCCGCAGCGCAATACTCAACGAGTGGCGTTAGTCGCGCCCGCACTATCAATGCGCCGAGCTGCTCTCACCTTCGAAAAAGGAGGACTGCAAGTGATCGCTTGGCCAACCAACTTGTATGGTGGCAACAAACCAACCGGTGACACCCTCGCAAAATTGTCAGATTTAGTCCCTAGCGTCGAGGCTTTGAGACTGACGAGCCGCTACTGGAATGAAGTCCTGACCTCGTTCTATTACTTTTTGCGAGGTTGGTTACCTAGCTTCAATGTGCGGTGGAATGAAGTCGTTGAACTGGTGCCCGAAGAAACGCCTTAAGTACAATCATCCCAATTAAACACTTGAGTAGCTCCTAGCTGTAGAGAAGCGTAAAGGTTGGCTACGTTAGTCCGGTGATCGCCCTAACTGTGGGGCCACTGCCGGGGTTGAGCGATAGCTTTGAATGGTCGGTTCTAGGGACTCAACCGCTTGAATGAACTGGACATCACGATCCGATGCCAAGCGCGTCAAATCACGAAAGAGGTCACGCTCTTCGCTGTTGCTCAGCTGCACTTCGATATCGGGAGTAATGCCCTTTTGGCTGATGTCAGTACCATTTGGTGTGTAGTAATGAGCAATGGTCACCGCCAGGCCAGACCCATCCGACAGCCCATATAGAGACTGCACCAGTGCCTTGCCATAGGTCGTAGTTCCAACCACGGTAGCGCGGTTGTTATCTTGCAGAGCTCCAGTCAAAATCTCACTCGAACTGGCGGAGCGATTATTCACCAACACGGCCATCGGCAAATCGGTCAATGCCGAACGGTTGGCATTAATCGCAGACGGTTCACCGTTGCGATCAAGGGTACGAACGATGGGGCCACGCTGCAGCCACAAACGGCTAATTTCGATACTGGCGGAGAGCAAGCCCCCGGGATTGCCTCGCAAATCTAGAACAAATGCCTCCGCTTCCTGATCCGAAAGCGTTTCGATCGCCTCAACCATTTGCTCTGTGGCATGGCCGTTAAATTCGTCTAAGCGAATGTAACCGATGCGATAACCATTTACTTGCTTCAAATCGTGCGCTACGGTCGGTAGCTCCAAGCGGATTCGGGTCAAGATTACTGATT
>CAZFWL010000182.1:541-6226 GCA_964522775.1 uncultured Halomicronema sp. | reverse complement strand
TCATGAAGCCTGCTATCAAGTACATGAAGCAGGTTTGCCGCGATCGCTACGAAGCATTCGGCACGGCTGGCAACGCTAGCAAGATCAAGCAAGCTGGCGTCGAAGTCTTCGCTGCCAAGTATGCTGCTGGCGAGTTGGATGCTCAGGTCAAGAAAACCGCTGCTGTGTAATTACTACCATCAGGTTATTCCATGAATCCTGAGAAGCCGTTGGTCTTTGTGACCAACGGCTTTTTTTATGCGTGAGCAGGCCACTGGAGCTAGACGATAGGAGGGGGCGAACTCTAGAAGTCGGTCCAATTACCCCGCTCAATGTCATTGAACGACAAGCCATATCAAGGCTTCATTGGCCGACTAATCGATCAATTTACCCAAACGAATGCACGAATAGCATCGTGACGATGAGCAACATGCATGGAGCAGAAAATTGAGTGATGAAAATTACTCTTTTAATCAATTAGCAGTCGATAGGATGCGCTCGCTTCCTCCACTGCTAACGGGCCATGACTACAACTCTAGAAGATGCCAATGCCTTGCCGTTTGATGACGAGACCTCTGCTCCATCAGAAGGGTTAGCCTATTCGCGCCAGCTGCTTTACGCTGCGATCGTCGGCGTCGTTGGTGGTCTCGTCGCCACTGTCTACTATTTTGTGCTTGAACATTTGCTGGAGTTTGTCTGGGAATCCGGTCGCGAAACCATGGTTGCCTGGTTTCCGGCTTGGCTCCCCCACTGGCACTACACCTGGATGGTTGCCACCATCGGCGGACTGGGAGTCGGGTTATGTCTGTACTTTTTGGGGCTGCCGGGAGAGATGGCGCTCGTCATCGACCGAGTACATGATGCCGGGCGGCTAGATCCTAAACAGACTCCTGGTATGGTCGCAACTTCCTTGGTCTCCATTACCGCCGGAGGCAGTCTCGGGCCGGAGGCTCCATTAGTGCAAATCAACGGTAGTTTGGGTAGCTGGATCGCCGACAAGCTCAACTTAACCGTCAAAAATACGCGAGTGATGACCTTTTGTGGCATGGGAGCCGCATTGTCAGCTTTCTTTGGCGATCCCATTGGCGGGCCCCTCTTTGCTTTAGAAATCCCTCATCGGCGCGGCTTGGAATATTACGAGGCCATCATTCCGGCCATGGTCGCAGGGATCTGTAGCTTTGGCGTCTTCCGCATGGGGACGGGACTGCAAGTGGGTGGCATTTACAATTTTGGGCGATTTGGCACGTTACCAGCGTTGACTTGGCTGCATCTCATCGAAGGGGCCGTTCTCGGCTTCGTGGGAGCCATGGCGGGTATTCTCTTCATCGGACTCTTTCGCCTGACCAAATGGCTGATTCACAAAATTGAGGATCGTCATATTCTGCTAGCACTGCTGGGCGGCCTGGGCATTGGTTGGATTGCGGTTTTGTATCCAGCCACGCTGTTTTTCAGCGAGCAGCAAATTGAAACTGAGCTACTGGCTCAGTCAATGTCTCTAGGAGTCTTGACCTTACTGGGTATTTGCCTCAGCAAAATGCTGGCAATTTGTTTAACCATCCACGGCGGCTTTCGAGGGGGATTCATTTTCCCACTGTTTTTTACTGGAGCCAGTCTAGGGCTGGCGATCGCCTTTGGCATTCCCGCCTTGCATCCGACAATCGCCGTGCTGTGCTGTATGGCCGCCATCAACGTGGCGATTACCAAAACGCCCATCAGCACAACGATTATTTTGACCGTACTATCTGACACTACGATTTTGCCCGTGATTGCGATCGCGAGTTTTACCAGCTTTCTGCTCACTAGCAATATTGGGCTGCTCAAAACTCAGCGCGCTCGGAAGCCAGAAAGTATCTCTGGTCTGGAATCGCCAGAAATGCAGACTCAGGAGTCACCCACACTCAGCGAATCTTCGCAACAAATACAGCCGAGCGCAGGATAAGAGATGCCGTCGCGAATTTTTGTGTTCTTAAACCAGCTGAGAGCATCGAGCGGGGGAACCGCTCACAACTAAACTGCCTTACCAGCCCCAAGTGCCCACGCCGCCCTTAAACGGGCCAACAATATCGCTAGTAATCCAGCCGCCATAAAAATCTCCAGCTTGGGCTTGTACCTGCTCATCGTTGACATAGCAGGCATCCATTTGACTGGGATATACCGCTATACAGTCTTTGATAGCGGCAAATCGCTCTGTAGGCTGAGGATAACGCCATACAGCATGGTCAATGCGGCGATCTCCGACCACCAAATCAAAATACTGGGCAACCCCCTTCCATTCACAGAAAGTTGCCTTTTTAACCGGTACCAAATATTCCTGCTGCACATCCTTTAGGGGAATGTAGTAAACCGGCGGATGACTGGTTTCTAAGATGCGCACGGTGTTCTGGGAATCAGCAATGGTCTGCCCGTTGAATACCACTCGAATGCGTTTATCAGAGTCTTCGACCCTGGGAGGACGAGGATAATCCCAAACCGACTCTTGGCCGGGCTGAGGCTCAATACGCTGTACCATCAGTCAATCATCCTAAATTGCAGCACTAGTAGCATTTTGGCATGGCAAAAAACCGATTGCCTGGACAGCGACGCTGCGTTACTCCACTAGCGATCTCTGCGCCATCATCCCAAGAAAATCTAAAGGCATCCGATGATTCCTCGGATAATTTTGTAAGGTTGTTGTGACAAACCGCTGAAGTAGCCTGACGTGACTAAATTAAATTCCAACGAACCGCAAATGGAGCCCCTCAGTCGCGTTCAAGTCTTGGTAGCGATGGGCGTTACAGCCTTAGTCCTGCTCCTCGTAGCTCGCTTTTGGCTCCTGTTTGATTCGGTTGTCATGCTCTCAGTCAAGTTTGATGTCACAGTGCTACTGCTAGGGCTCAGCATCGGCATCGGCATCACTGGGGCTAGCGCGATCTCCTACGAAGTTTGGCCAGGCTACCGTCACAGCGCTGATACTTACCTCACGCTGGTGCTCGAGCCACTCCACTGGGGCGATTTGATTTGGATGGGGTTGTTACCGGGCCTGAGTGAAGAGCTGCTATTTCGAGGGGTCATGCTGCCTGCGATCGGCCTCAATATATATGGAGTCGTTTTTTCTAGCCTTTGCTTTGGGGTCCTGCATCTTAGCGGCCTACAACAGTGGCCCTATGTTGTTTGGGCAACGGCAATTGGCCTAGTGCTTGCAATGAGTGCATTGTGGTCGGGCAACTTACTCGTGCCGATTTTGGCGCATACCATCACCAACCTTATTGCCAGCCTGTTTTGGAAAGCCAAGTGCAGTAATCCTTGAGTAAGCTGCCCGCGCAACTCCCTGAATCGGCCTCTTTGTAAAACCGTGACAAGCATCAGCCTGTAGCCCCACAGGAACAAGACAAAGCAGACTCAACTGAAAATGTTCGCCTTTGAATGTTCGCTTTTATACGCAATCTATTCGCTTCAACAGCTTCCAAGATTTGCATGTGCACACTGCTTGCAGGTTCAGCAAAACTGGTCAAGATGCGGCAGAAATTTACGCCATGCCCCTGTAGCAACTAAGCAAAATCCAGACCGAGTGTAAATACTGACCTATAAAAATAGTTCTGGTGCGATTTACTGGCGATCTCTATCTGCAATGTCAGCAGTGTACAAGAAACCATCACATACAGCGCCTTGTATATAAAGATACTGGAAAACAGCCAGTGTTTACACATAGGGTATAGGCCCAGGAAATATACTGTAGACATGTCCAATCTCAGTAGAACCCGAGTCATGCTTTCCTCATTTACTAAGTCCGCTATAACCGTTGGTGCCGCTGCTGGCTGCCTTTTAATGACTGCCGGTAGTGCTAGCGCCTTGTCTTTTACAACCGACTACACGGGCATTGCACCAGCAGGTAACTTATTTCTGAACTCGATCACAACTCAGGGTGGTACAACCATCTCCGACTTTTCTGCTGTCACCGGAGCCGATCTCACGAACACGCCCTTCAATGGTGGCAACACAGGCGCTGCCAGCTCAGACCGAGGTGACGATGCCAATGGCATTGCAGTTGAAGATCCTAACAATGCAAATATTGTCTCTTCTTTAGGTAGAGACGCCGATGGCAAGTTGAACCTCAACAACATCGTTGACACTGAGGACAACGGCTTCTTTACTCTCGAACTCGAGTTTGAGGAGGCTTTTAATACTCTCTTGCTATGGGAACGAGGAATGAACAGCCGAATCCAAGTAATCGCTGGCAGCATCAACGAAGTGCTAGACAGCTCGACTTTTGATTACTCGGGCTTCAATATCGACACCACTGAAATCACTACGAACAATGACCAGGGCCAACGGGTCGGGAGCTATGGCATTAAGCTTGGCGAAAGTGTGACCAAGGTTACTTTGATCTCTGAGAGCAGTTTCCGAGGACCGGACTTTAAAGTGGTGGGTGCAACAGTGCCTGAACCTGCGACTGTCTTGGGCCTAACCGCAGTTGCCGGAGCGTTTGTTGCTAGCCGTCGTCGTAAAGGTGAGCGCACTGCTTAGCATTGACTCCACTCCACTATGGAAAAGCCCTTTGCTGGATACGAATCATCTAGCGAAGGGCTTTTGAGTAAGAGCGTTAGAGGCAAGAGGCAAGTAGCTCAAGCTAACTAAGAACTAGAAGGGGGATGCAACTGAGACTTCGCACGATCAAGCTGTTTCATTCGCTTACGCTGTTCAGTACGAGCCATCGCTTTATCAACCGGAAAACCCGCGATCGGAATAACCTGATGCTGCCGCTCTTTCTCCAGTTGCTTTAACTTGGTGTAATCGACCCAGTGAATGCAATCGACAGGACAAGTATCCATCGCCTCTTGGATGACATCTTCCGTATCACCATCTTGTCGAATAGCGCGGGCTCGTCCGTAATCTGGCTCGATATAAAAAGTATCCCGGGCCACGTGGGCACAGTGACAACATCCAATGCACGTCAACTCATCGACGTAAACACCTTTTTGTCGTAAAGCCCCTCCAAGCTCTGGCTCGAAACCAGTACGATCAGCTACGTCCCTAAGGTCGCCGCCTAACTCTGGCTCCAGGCCGCTTGGAGAGGCTCCAAACTCATCACCGGGTTCCATAAACGCATCGTCAAACGATTGGGGCATCAGCTTTCCCCGATGAACAACTAAGCCCAGCGCTGGACAACCAAACGAATAGCACCATCTTCAGTCGTCTTTTGCTCAGCGACCTGAAAACCTTCTTGAGCCGTTGCTTCCATAACAGTGTGGAAGGCGTAACGCTGACTAATCTGATTCACAAAGCCATCTACGGATAAAGGCTGTTGCCAATATTGCAGGTCCGCAACTAACTCATAATCCTTAGTCTCCGGATTCAAGCGGAAGCCAATATCAAACCCGTTAGGTTGTTCGATGACAACCTCAGCAGTTTCTGTAGTGCCTTGGTATCCACGTACTGGAGAAGGACCAGACTTCCAGTCGATACCCAAGTCATTAAGGGCGGACTGCAAGGAGGAGAGGTTGCGGATCTTAGTCCGAATCTGGCTAAAGTGTGACATGTTATCACTGCTTTAACGAACGTTGAACTAGCCCCAGTTGCTGTAAGTCGCCTGGTTTTGAGCCTCGGTTGTAGACGCTTGATGAACAGACTCGGCATAGAAGTCAGACGTTTGTTCGCGGCTAACGACATTACCCAGCTGAGCCTCAATCTTACGAGTAACATCCTCACAAGAGCGGCCTACGATACCCG
>CAZFWL010000182.1:0-531 GCA_964522775.1 uncultured Halomicronema sp. | reverse complement strand
ATCTCCTTGACGCGACCGTCGGGATAGATGATGAATTCCAAGGTTTCCATACAGCGTTTTAGGTGGTGAAAAGTTGATTCAGTCAAAAAGACCGAGTTGTAAGACAAGGTTGGTTGTTAGACAACTTTATCCTACTAATCATTTCTGAAGGACAACCAACCATCTCATAGCAAATGTTAATGCAAGTTATTGATGGCGAGAGTGCTCGCTTCAGATTACAGATTAGTGTGACGTAATTCATTGGTTAGCGTCAACCTCTCGAGCGGATTACTAGCTGCGAAATCAAGGGTTTCAAGGGTTCAAAATCGCAAAAACTTTGCGGTTCTTTACGACTCGCAACATCAGGCTGGGGTTGAGCTTGGCAGTTTGCAATAAGCGCGATGCCGCGACGCGATCACCCGATAATGGGGGACTGTGAAGTAAAGGGATAACCCCATGAATTCTCAAACAATGGCGTCACAATCAACATTGGCGGTTGGCGTGCTCGGCTTTGGTGGACTCGGGCAGGCCGCGACACGGGTGCTCATGCCA
>CAZFWL010000181.1:3879-6230 GCA_964522775.1 uncultured Halomicronema sp. | reverse complement strand
ACTGTAGGCGAATGCCGCTCCCCCGTAAAAAAAATAGAACCAGTGCCAAGGAATAACTTGAAGCGTGAACCACCATCCTCGCTGGTGGATAAAAAAGCGATAGACTCGCTGGTTGAGCATGACCAAACCAAGTGCTAAGCCAGCACTAAAGAACAACCAATGAGGTTGCCAAACACTCACAAGCAAACTGCTGACCAATAGGCCAACCAGTACCACACTGCAACGGCTGGCATAGTCTAGGTTCAAATCAGCTTTGAACTGCTGATTTTGCAATAGCAAGCGAGACCACGGCAACGCTCGGTAAAAAATCTCGGCTCGGAGAAGAGAATATACTTGCCAATGCTTGAGGTGCTTGACCTGAATGTCTTTACAGAGGCGAATGTCATAGCCTTGCTGTCGTAATCGATAGCCCAGTTCAATATCTTCAATGCAAGCTTTGCGATACCGTTCATCAAAACCTTGGATGGCATTAAAAACTGAGCGGCGTACAGCCCCACAAGCCCCCCAAAAAGTAGACGCCACCTCCGAAGAAACTTGATGAGTGTAGTGATGAATGAGATTTTTGTACTGCGATAAAAAGTTGCTAGCGCCCGGCTCAGTATCATAAGAACCGATGAGGGCGGCTAAATCTGGAGAATTCAGAAACTGCTGCCGAACTAGCGTAATCGTGTCTGAATGTAGGGTAACGTCGGCATCAATAAAAAAGAGAATATCGCTACGGGCAACCTGAGCCCCCACGTTGCGAGCTTTTGCCGGTCCCCCGTTACGAGAAAGACGAATAACTTGTGCCCCAAAAGCTTGGGCAACCTGCCAAGACTCATCAGAGTCACCATCAGCGACGACGATGAGTTCATCAGGCTGGGTCTGGCTCTGGGCAATGCTAGCAAGACAGCGACGAAAGCTCTCGCCACCGTTGTAAACCGGAATTACAACGGCAACAGTTGGCATATTCGAGAAAACGGTATCTGCACCAACGGTATTCATAGCAGTTAAACAGCTGTGTTTTGTAACTTACGGTGCTCAGGTTATATAAAACGATTCACTTGCTCGCGTAATCGACAGTATCCCGTGGTCGCCAACCCCCGGGCTCGCAACCGTGGTCGCCCTGATGACGTCAGTACTCTTATAAACTTCAGTAAAGGCATTGCTATGCCTCAAGTCTTTGGCTGGATAAGCCGCCTACATATCCCCAGAGATACATAGGTGCAATCATGCTGTTAGGGATACTTCCGTAAAATCACCCTTTCACAGTATTCTGCTGACTGTGTTGTGGGGACTGCAAACACCTCCTCTTCATCGGAGCTTGATAAAGAACTCAACTATATGAAGACGATGTTCACAATGTAGTTATCTTGTTTACTTTAGGTGATAAATTTCTGACCTTTGGTCCTTGCGGTGAGGTGGGGAACGCAAAAGAGCGATCGCCTCAGCGCCATATACTGAACCTGACTTACTCGCGTCGAAACCTTTGCCCAGGCAACAAACTGACAACTTCGAGGAGCTGTTCGTTCACGGGTCAATAGCTCACTTGGGCAGACTGTCTTTGTCCATAGGTGCTGCAATCTTGTCTGGTTATTGTGGAAGGAAAGCTCGAGATGTCACGGCGGGACGATCACGGCTAAATAGCGCCAGACGACTGGCTCAAACTCTCAGGACGCAATGCAGTGATGGTCTCTCGGCAGACCTGAGCCACTTGATCGATATCAGCCAAGGTGTTGAAGCGACCTAGGCCAAAGCGAAGCGAAGCATAAGCTAAAGCATCAGAATGACCGATCGCTTTCAGCACATGGGAAGGAGCCGTACTTGTAGAACTACATGCCGCGCCAGAAGAGAGGGCGACGGTACTTTTGAGCCCTAAGAGCAACGCTTGCCCATCGACACCCTCAACACTGATGTTCAGATTGTGGGCAAGTCGCTGGGTGGGGTGACCGTTGAGATGCACGCCCGGTAAATCTCGTAAAGCTTGCCATAGGCGATCGCGCATTTCTTGCAATCGGGTCTGCTCGCTAGTCTGATTTGCCCACGCGATTTCCAGAGCTTTACCCAAGCCAACGATTTGTGGGGTGTATAGCGTGCCCGAACGTCGCCCCCGTTCGTGACCGCCCCCGTGGAGTTGCGCGGCCAGATTGACCCGAGGCTGGCGCTGCCGCACATAGAGAGCTCCGATGCCTTTGGGGCCATAGACTTTATGAGCAGTGAAGGAGAGCAAATCAATATGTTGCGCTTGCACATCTAGATCGATTTTGCCGATCGCTTGGGCGGCGTCAGTGTGAAACAGAATGCCGCGTTCGTGACAACATTGCCCAATGTCGGCTAGGGGCTGCAACACGCCAATTTCGTTGTTGGCCGCC
>CAZFWL010000181.1:0-3869 GCA_964522775.1 uncultured Halomicronema sp. | reverse complement strand
AACGAGAATGGTGTCATCCCGCAGCGATCGCGCCAGTTCATCCACCGCGATCAATCCATCTGACCCAACTGGCAGATAGGTAACCTCAAAAGCCAAGCTCTCCAAATAGCGACAGGGGTCGAGCACCGCGCTGTGCTCCGTGACCACGGTAACAATGTGTCGGCCTCGGCTAAAGTAAGCTTCGGCAACGCCTTTAACAGCTAAATTATTGGCCTCCGTGGCACCACTGGTGAACACAATTTCGGTTGGTTCAGCATTGAGGCCGTCGGCAATGATTTCACGTGATCGCTGAACAGCAGCTTCGGCTTCCCAGCCATAAAGATGTCCAATACTGGCCGGATTACCAAAATGCTCCGTAAAAAATGGCAGCATGGCTTCCAGCACCACCGGATCGACGGGTGTGGTGGCGTGACAATCTAAGTAAATGGGTCGAGAGGGCCGCTGCATGGCAAAACCGAGATGAACACCCCGAGTCACAGTATCCTCAATTTAGCGATTTTAGACCGGGGTCACCTTCAAGGCTGCACATGGCCCATTTTGTTCGGTAGCTGGCTACCTGACGCCGCCATTTTCATCTTTTACGGTTGGGCCAAGATCATCGGTCTACCGGAAAGCGTGATCTGGAACGAAGCCTATTACACCCCGGTTTGGCAGAGTATTTTTGCGATTGGGAATTCGATACCGCTGGCGCTCTTGGCTTTAGGCATTTGCCTGTGGGTCAAATCACGCATTGGGATCGCCTTGTGGGCCAGTGCGCTGCTGCACCATGTGGAAGATTTACCATTGCACCACGAAGATGCCCACCAGCATTTTTGGCCCTTAAGCGATTACCGATTTGTCAGCCCCGTTTCGTATTGGGATCCTGACCACTACGGCGCGTATGGAGCCCTGGCCGAACTCGCCTTGGTGATATTAGCAAGCTTGAGTTTGTGGCGACGGGTGAAATCCGTCTGGGGCCGGGGGTTACTGCTCGCTATCAACATTATCTATTTGGGGGGTTACTGGCTGTTTTATGGGTCGGCCTAACGCTTAAACCAGGCGAATTTTCGCTAACTGGTACTGAAAGCTACAAACAGGTCATTTGACGTTGGCTACGCTATGGTGAAGTGAATCTTTAATTTTTGTAAAAGTCAGTCTTATTGGTTTCATTTTATGCGTCAGACAGCCACCGATCTCTTTCAACTTTTAATTGATGTGGGAGCCGTGCCTGGGCAAGATTTTTCTTGTGATGCCGAGCAGGCCGCATTTCACCTAAATGAACGCTGCTATGAGTTGCTGCAGACAGCTTTTCCCGAAGTGGACTGGTCAGAAGTGTTGGGCAGTCCCCATGCGGGCGTCGAAGAGCAAATTACGGCGCTGCACCAAGCCCTAGGCGCTTGCTTTTTTGACCAACTTGTGGGCCTGATGGTGCCGCGTTTGGCTGCCTTGCCAGATAACGAAGCAGCAGGCTATTTGCAGGCTATTTTGGTCGGGGTGGAAAGTGCCACGGGAATTGCCTTGTTTCCCTTTTTGCAGGCAGCGCTCGATTTGGCGGGACAAGTCCGCTTAGAGTGGCTGTTGCGGCAAACAGCGATCGCGATTCCAGGTGAGCTTTGTCTACTCGATCTGTTGCAAGCAGCGGGAGCGACCTCGCAAGACTATGAAACTCACGCGGGGGAGTTGTGGCTCACCGAGGCAGGCTGGCAGCGGCTTTCTCTAGTGTGGGATGGGGAGTGTACATTGGGCGCGAGCCTACCCTTGGAGCCGCGATCTCCCAAACGTCCTTAAATATGTTTGCTGTCTCCGGTTGAGGACTTCAGGTCGTCATCACCCGCAATGTGCAGCAAATTTCCGGCCTTGATTTACCCAGTGTTCTGCATCAAGCTCTTGTTTAACTAGGCAGCCTGCCAGGACCTAGGACGGCTGCAATCACAGAGCACACATCTCCATATTCAACCTGTTAAGGTGTATGGGTTTTATATTTCGCCACCATTTAACATCTCTAGGTCTATGCTCCAAAAAGCCTATACACATCTTTCTAGCTGGAGCGAAAAGCCCTACGGCGAGCATATTTTGTTTTGGTTTGCCTTGGCTGAGTCATGTGTCGTGCCCTTACCCGCCGACCCTTTGCTACTGGCCTTGTGTACGGGAGCGCCAAAGCGATCGCTAAGATTCGCCCTCATTTGCGGTGTGGGCTCCGTTTTGGGCGGCCTAGTAGGTTATGCAATTGGGCACTATGCCTTCGATTCCATTGGCCGAGCCGTCGTGCAGTTTTATGACCCAGAACTCGCCACCTTCAGTCAGGTCGAGGGCATTTATGAGCAGTGGGGCTTTTGGGGCGTGTTGATGGCGGCGGTCACGCCGATTCCTTACAAGATCTTCACGCTAGCTTCAGGCGTCTTTAATTTTGATTTTGGACAGTTTGTTTTGGCGTCAGTCATCGGCCGCAATGCCCGATTTCTCTTGGTTGGCGGCTTGATGGCCTATGGGGGAGATCGCGTGCAAACTTGGGTGCAAACCTCTTCGGAAAGACTGCTCTGGCTGGGGTTAGGGGCTGCTGTCGTGGGCATAGCCGCCCTAAAGTTCCTCTGAGCTAGATAATAGTGAAACTGTGGTTATGAGTGTGGTCAATGCCTCGTCTTTCGGTTGAGCTGGAGCAATTCTTTTTTGATGAATCGCGCACTGAGCAAGTCATCCTGGCAGACATTCTGAATCTGGCCGAAGAGCGCACCTTCGGCTTTTTATTTGTGCTTTTGGCGTTACCGTCAGCCCTGCCGGTTCCGGCACCAGGCTATTCAATTCCCTTTGGCATTGTCATGTTCGTGCTAGCAGTGCAGCTGATGGCGGGACGGCATCGGCCTTGGTTGCCTAACAGTTGGAAGGAAAAAGGCTTTGGCCTGACTCAACTCCAAAAAATCATGAATGCTGGCTTGCCCTGGCTGCGACGCATTGAAGTCCTGTCGCGGCCTCGCCTTACACCGGTCTGTAGCAGCCGAGGGGGACGGGTCGTATTGGGACTGGCGATCGCCCTAATGTCCATGTGCATGATGATCCCGATTCCCGGCACCAACACATTGCCTGCGATCGGGATTTTCATTATCGGTTTTGGGCTGCTCGATGATGATGGTTTCATCAGTCTGACCGGACTCACAGTTTGCGCATTGGCGATCGCCCTGGTCAGCGTCATTATGTTTGCTGGCGTCCAAGGAGGCTCTGCGGCGGTGAAATTTATTCTGAACGGATTTTCGATGCCTTAAGTCGGCGCTTTAGCAGCAGACTCAAACTGTAGCCTGCATGACAGTTAGTCTTTATTAATATTCATCGCCCGTCAGAAATATCGCGTTCAATCGGACGAGCAATCCTATTAGACAGAAGCTAATCTGCCTTGGGATCATCGCTAGCAGAGCTAAGATCGATGCCTTGCAGCTTGGAAGCAGACGTTTGATGATCAAAAACTGAATGATTTAGCCGGTTGCCGAAGCATTAATGTCCCTGGAATTTGGGATTGCTTAGTAAAGCGAATTGCAACAGAACATTGCAATATTCAAGGCGAACCTCAAGTAATTCTAAGAGTTTCTCTATAACAAATATTGAGTGTTTACGATGTAGGTGTCGGTTCAGTTCAGGCGTAGGAGAGTTAGTTATGGATAAGACCCTATTGCTGCTCTTGGTCATCAGCGGTTTGTTGCTCGTTGTGCTCGCTCCCCATGCCACCCTCACGCTGACCGCCGCGATCGCGCTCTCCGTCGTCACGACGCGGATGATTTGGGCCTTCGTCCAATCGTTTGATCAGTCTAAACCTCGTCAGGCCATTGACTAATCTTGTTTAAAGTCGTTGTTTGATTCAGTATTTCGGTACCTGTCACGGTGGGTGGAGTTGCAAGTTACAG
>CAZFWL010000180.1:3569-6268 GCA_964522775.1 uncultured Halomicronema sp. | reverse complement strand
AGGCGTCATTGTGTCGTTCATTGTCGGCACGGTGATTGTTTACCAGATTCTCTACACCGACATCCGCGACCACATGAAAGAATACGCCACCATTAAAGCCATGGGCTACAGCGGTCGCTATTTGTTTGGGGTAGTGCTGCAAGAAGCGATCATTCTCGCCATCGCGGGCTTCTTCCCCGGCTGGGTAGTCGCCGTCGGACTGTATCGCTTGACCCGTGCCGCCACCAACCTCCCCATGATCATGACCCCAACGCGCATGATTCTGGTTTTTACCCTAACCGTCGTCATGTGCAGCATTTCGGGGCTCATCTCCGTCCGTCGAGCGGTGACGGCTGACCCAGCGGAGGTGTTTTAACCATGTTGACCTGGTGGAAGCGGACGCCGCTGGCCTTATTGAACCTGACCCACGATCGCCGCAAGTTTGCGACTTCACTCGCGGGCGTGGGCTTTGCGGTGTTACTGATGTTCCTCTTCACCGGATTTCAGAATGCCCTGTATGACAGCCAGGTGCAGCTCATTAATCGCCTCAACGCTGACATCATCATCATCAATCGGCTCAAGAACAATATGTTTGTGCCGTCCTCATTTGCCCGGCGACGCCTCTATCAGGCTCAAGGCTTGGCTGGTGTGGCAGCGGCCTATCCGATGTATATGAGTGATGTGCGCTGGCGCAATCCAGAGACTCGCAAGACGCGTCCCGTGCGGGTCCTCGCCTTTAATCTGGCCGATCCGGTGCTGCCGTTACCCAGTATCAATGAGAATTTGGCCGCGTTGCGAATGCCCAATACCGCCCTGATCGATACCCGCGCCCGGGCTGAGATTGGCCCCCGTGAAGCGGGCATCCAGACTGAATTAGCCGATCGCGCCATCGAAATTGTCGGCACCTTTAGCCTGGGGACTGACTTTGCCGCTGGTAATGGCAACCTCATCATGAGCGACCAAAATTTTCTGCGCTACTTTGCTAATCGCGGCCCCGAGGAAGATGAACGCAGCTTTGCGACCGTCGATATCGGTCTGGTAAAAGCGGCACCAGGAGTGGATGTTGATACGTTGATCGGCCAGCTGAGTGCGGTGTTGCCCAACGATGTGAAAGTGATGCGGCGGTCTGGCCCCGGCAATAGTTTTGAAGCGCAAGAGCGCACTTACTGGCGCGAAAGCACCAATATTGCCTTTGTGTTTTCACTACTGACGGTGATGAGTTTTTTCGTCGGCATTATTCTCGTCTATCAGATTTTGTATACCGACGTGGCCGACCACTGGACGGAATATGCCACCCTAAAAGCGATGGGCTACAACAACCGCTTTTTGCTCACCGTCGTGATTCAAGAAGCCTTGATTCTGTCGGTGCTGGGATTTATTCCCGGCATCTTGATTAGTCGGTTGCTCTATACGGCGGCTAGCAATGCCATTGGCTTGGTCTTTTTGATGACTCCAGCCCGCATTACCCAAATGTATCTGGCGGCGTTTGCCATGTGTTTGATTTCTGGAGCGATCGCGGTACGCAAAGTCCAGTCCACTGATCCGGCCGAGGTATTTGGCTAATGGCAAACACTTCTTCTCCCCAGTCCAGCGAGTCAGGCACGGTAACCATGACCTCCAATGCCGTGCAGATTCGTCACCTGAATTATTCCTTTGGGATCGGTGACCTCACGAAACAGGTGCTGTTTGACATCAATTTGGACCTACCGCGCGGGCAAATCGTGATTATGACGGGACCCTCGGGGTCCGGCAAAACAACGCTGTTGACCTTAATTGGGGCCCTCCGCACGGCTAACGAAGGTAGCCTGCAAGTGCTGGAGCAGGAAATTGTGGGCCTGAGCCGCCGCAAATTGGTCGGAGTCCGTCGCAACATTGGCTTCATTTTTCAGGCGCACAACCTGTTCGAATCGCTAACCGCCTCGCAAAACGTCGAGATGGCCGTGGAGCTCAAAGGCCAGTTTGATCAGAAACGGGTTCAGGCCGTGGAGATTTTAGGCAAACTGGGGCTCAGCGATCGCGTCGACTACAAGCCAGATTCTCTGTCAGGGGGACAAAAGCAGCGGGTGGCGATCGCCCGCGCCTTGGTCAATCAGCCGCCGCTAATTCTGGCCGACGAACCCACCGCGGCCCTCGACAAAAAGTCAGGCCGGGATGTGGTCACCCTCATGCAAAAGTTGGCCAAAGAAGAAAATCGCACCATCCTCATGGTCACCCACGACAACCGGATTCTCGACGTGGCCGATCGCATCATCAACCTCGTAGACGGTCGCTTGGAATCCGACGAAACCCTCGATACCTTTGTCAGCACCCACGATCCCAAGAGCCTTGATCGGCGCATGTTCATTATGTAAGTCCGCTGTTGCTGCCTAAAATTCTCTGCGGCGAAAATTATGCCGCCATGCTCACCTTTGTCACTTCAGGCACAACTCATCGATGCTGCCTAGCGTGAGGATAGGCTGGGACGGCGGCACTGTAGCATCTGTCCCTGCCACGGGCACATTAGACGTGAAAATACGGACGCTGATGGACTGATCGCCAACATCCTGGCTAAGCCAATCCATCCTGACAGAGGCAATGGACACCTGCATACTGTCAAAACAAGCGATGCCTACCCTCACCCGCTGCCATCTACAGTCCTGGGGCAAATTGATTCATCCTTCTGGCTGGAAATTCCGTCTCGGTTTTTGCGCTTAACTCCTTGCTCAATCCACAACGTTGAT
>CAZFWL010000180.1:0-3559 GCA_964522775.1 uncultured Halomicronema sp. | reverse complement strand
CAATTCTCCCGTTTACCTCGTAGCCTCAGCTCCTTTGAAACCTGGGGTTTTGGCTTAACTGGATTGCTGTTATGGCTAGGCGTCGCCCCAGCCATGCAAATTGAGTTGGGCTGGCAAGCTCTCGCCGTCTGGATTCCCGGTGCTCTGGTGGGCATTGTGATCAATCTACAAGTGCAGCGATTGGGGCAACAGTGGACAGATTTGGCCGGAGGCACCCCGAGCTATCTCAGTCGGTTATTGCCGGAGGCCCCTTGGCTGGCCACCTATGGCGCCTTGGGCTACTACATCAGTTGGGTAGCCGTGTTACCGGTTAACGCGATCGTGCTCACCGATTTAGTGCAGGCAAATCTCACACCCTTTGGCATTGATTGCCCTACCATCCCCTTAAAAATTGGCTTTACCGCGATCGCGTTCATCGTGGCCTTCAGCGGCACTCGCGCTTTAGGCGTATTGCATTTGTTTTTTGTCGTCCCGGCGGTCTCGCTGGTGCTGCTTTTTTGCCTGCAGGGGATTGGCTGGGTCGTGCTCTCTCAGACCGTTTCGGAGGTTACCTGGGGCACGTTTCAGGTTGGCGACTGGGCCAAATGGTACGTCGTGGCCAGCTATGCCGTTTACGCCTGTGAAAGTGGAGCTGCTTTTGTTGCCGACAGCCGGGTTCCCCAAAAAACGCTGCAGATTTTACCCATCGCCGCAACGCTCATTCCTGTCATTTATCTGATGGGTAGTTGGCTCTTATTGCAGTTAGGCTCCGCTGATGCCAACATCACCACCCCCTACGAGCAGTTACTCACCGCCAGTCCGTTTTGGGGCCAAGGAGCGGCGTTTGTGGTGACCTTTCTACTGGCCTCTGCCAGTTTGCTAAGTTGTGCCACGGCGGTCTCTAATTCTCCTCGGATGCTGTACCAGTTGGCCTTAGATGGTCAGTTACCGCCCGTATTTGCTCAGGTTTCGCGCCAGGGTATTCTCGGCGTCAGCTTGCTGTTAACCCTGCTGCTGAGCATTGCTTTCCTTTGCTGGGGCGATATTGCCCAGATTGTCTTCGTTACCGGATTGGGCTGGCTACTGTCATTTGCGATCTTTCACTGGGGGTTATGGCGGCAGCGGCAGCAGAGTTATGTGCGCTGGGCCGATTGGTCTTTAGGCTTTGCCGTGCTCGAAGGCCTCATTGTGATCGTGGGTGGCATCGCCTGGAGTCGTCTAGATCTACTGTTGGGGCTGTTGCTACCTCTAGGAATTTGGGCGGTTTGTCAGCTTGTGGGGCTCATGCCCGCGCAGCTATGGAAACTATCCGAAGGCGATCGCCCCTATACTCAGTCTCTCAACGCCCCTAAACAAGACTGGGCACTCGTGCAAATTGGCGGTCTGATTGGGTTACTCAGCGGAGCCATCATGGTGAGCTGGTTCATTCATGATCAACTCGATTCGTTACCTCTCACCAATCAGGTGAATATCTTAGTGGTGGTGCTCATGCTTGGCGCTGCCGTGGGGGTCACAATCGCCGGTTGGACGACACTGCCCCAAGTCTCGCTAATTGGAGAAGCACGAGAACGGGCCGAACAATTTTTCAATCTGGCGGCTGATGGCATTCTGGTGGTGCAGACTGACGGCACGATTTTGCAAGCAAATACTGCTAGCCAAGCCCTGTTTCAAACCGATGAGGCCAGCTTACGCGGGCGATCGCTCTACGAACTCCTGCCCGACCTGAGCTCCGCCACCAACGGACTCGACCCGGCGATTAATGTGCCACTCAAAGCGACGCTCGCTGCCCATGCCCTCGAAGTCACCCTATCGAACACGGTGATAGATCCGACCAGTGACGCGCCCGCACCCGCCGAGCAAGTGGTCGCCGTTATTCGCGACATTACCGAACGCCAGGCCGCCGAAGATACCCTCCGGCAAAAGGCCACCGAACTGCAGGCGTTACTCAACCGCCTGACGCAAACCCAAAGCCAACTCATCCAAGCAGAAAAAATGTCGAGCCTAGGGCAGTTGGTTGCCGGAGTCGCCCACGAAATCAACAATCCCCTCTCGTTCATCGCGGGCAACATTAACTTTGCCCAAGAGTACGCACTGGATTTGATGCGCACGATCGAGGTCTATCAAAAAACGTATCCCAGTCCACCGCCCAACGTCGCCAACACCCTGGCTCGGCTCGATGTCGATTTTCTCTGCGAAGATTTTCCGAAACTCTTAGCGTCGATGCAAGATGGCTCCGAGCGCATTCTCAATATCGTGCAAAGCCTTAAAAACTTCTCGCGGCATGAAGAATCACCGACCAAAGCAGTCAACCTTTACCAAGGCATCGAAAGTACTTTGGTCATTTTGCGTAACCGCTTGAAAGCCAATGGTCCCCGACCCGAAATCGAGGTCGTACAGCAGCTCGCAGCCATTCCTTCGGTGGAATGCTATCCCTCAGCAGTGAACCAAGTGCTGATGAATTTGTTGGTGAATGCGATCGATGCGCTGGAGTTGGTCGAGTTTGATGCCACGACTCCATCACCAACGATTACGATTACCGGCTATCCCCAAACCCACCACAACGTCCCCGGAGTCTCCATTACCGTCGCGGATAATGGCCCCGGCATTCCCACAGAGCTCCGCGATCGCCTCTGCGATCCGTTCTTCACCACCAAACCCATTGGCAAAGGCACTGGTCTGGGCCTCTCGATCAGCTATCAGGTCATTGTCGAAAACCATCATGGTCGCTTTGACATTGATAGCGAGCCAGGAGAGGGCGCGAAATTTAGCATTTGGCTACCGCAGTCGTTGAGCACTGCCTCCGCTGACGCCCGAACCACCGACTCAAACCGCTGCTGGCGTCGCCGCCACAGAAGCCGGTTCATAGAGATATTCAAACCAGTTGCCATCGGGATCTTTGCCGTAAAACGAGGCCGTGCCATCGCGGTGCTCGTGAACCTCGGTCACAAACACGCCATCGGCTTTGAGCCGTTCGTAGGCCGTATCCACCTCGGCGCGATCGCTAAACACAAAGCCAAAATGCGGCCCGGCTTGTTCATAGTTCGGACTCAGCAGCGCCAGACCGTCTTCCCCCGCTTTGACATAGGCCCAGTCTTTATCGTGCCAGGCGACTTCCATGCCCAAGCCCTGGTAAAACGCCACAGCCCGATCAATATCTTCTACACAAACAGCCACATGGCCGAGACGAGTGGGTTTCATATGCGCGTAAACCTGCAATTAATCCAGCCATTCCATTGTAAAAGGGTGGCCAGGGAGTCGGCTGCCCCCGTTCTCGCATCAGTCATTTAGCAAGTGCGGACATTCATTAAACCGCTTGATCTGCCACAGAGTGCTGGTGTGAAGGGCCATGTCCGTTTGCGACCAGCGATCGCAGTCCAACCAAAACTCAAACAGTGCGGTGTTGGGCATCTCGATTTGCCAGGTGCGATCGCTGCCCATCAGCGCGGCGATTAAATGTTCCAAAATCCACTGGTGCGCCATCACCCATATCGCATCACCATTGTGATGCCGCTGCAATAGTTGAGTCATCAAGGCATCCGCCCGCTGCCGACCGTGTAGCGGTGTTTCGGCTTCGGGAATG
>CAZFWL010000179.1:0-6294 GCA_964522775.1 uncultured Halomicronema sp. | reverse complement strand
TGAGCATTCATCATGCCGAGGCGAATCGGCAGCATAAAGCGGGGCGACTCATAGGCAATTTGAATGGGGCGTAATTGCTGAAAGCCAGCGCGATCAAACTCATCCAGATTTACCTTGGCAACGAAAAACTTGAGTCCTTGGCGCACATAGGGTTGTAACAGTTCGCTCGCCCCCTGGGGAATGTTGTAATCGTTCTGAATCAGCCAGGTTTCCAGGCCGTTAGATTCTTCAGCACTGAGAATGACGATCTCGTATTCGCCGACCGCAAATTGGGCTTCAACCGTGACCCCCAAGGCCTCATCGGCTACGGCATTCCGCTGTAATGCTGAGGGCGCAGTGGGGACAGCCCCAGCCTCTTCGCTAAAGAACACCATGGGTTCGCAGGGGTCAGGGTCAAAATATTCCACCAGGCGGGGGGCACTGAAGTCATCCAGTCGCTGCACGATCGCGGGATCTCCCACATTCACCTGCCCCTCTTGCAACACAGTCGGCACGGGCACGACCATCGCAAAATCGGCCACTTCACCTTGATAATCATTCGCCATCGTCAGCACAGTGCGATCGCCATCCCGCGCAATGATCACCTGTGATGCTTCGTTGTACAGACTGGTGTCAGCTTTCGCCACGTAAAAGCCACAAAAGGCCCACACAGGAGGCGCAAAGCAGAGACAAGCAATCACCGCGATCACCCCAGTTACGATCAAACGCAAATTTTTCATCGGTATTAAGTAGAAATCAACAGACCCGTATCAACCGTCGCAGCGACAGCAGCATCCATTTGTCGATGGTTGTGTAGTGCCGTGCAGGCTCTTCTGCGCCCTGATTTTGCAAGGTTCAGCGATCTAGCTAATGACTGGCTTACGAGGTGCCCAGCCTTTCCATACAAATCTTTCCGACTGCCACAAGTGATCGAGGGCGATCGTCAGTGGTGAGAGGAGGAACAAGGCCCAAAACACCGCCGTGGAGAGGTAAAAATAATTCCGCAAGACAAAGGTCAGCCCCGCGATACTCAGCGCCCAAATCAGTCGTGCTGGACGCGCATTGGGAATCGATCGCGGATCCGTCACCATGAACAGCGCAAATAACAGCAGCGAACCGCTAGATAAACGGTGCAACCAGACATCCCACGTCCAGCCCAGGTAGACATTCCGCATCGCCTCCAACAGGGCATAGCTCCCTAAAAACGCCGCTGTGGTGTCCCAACGTCCCACGCGCTTGAGCACCATGCCCCCCGCACCCAGAAAAATCAGGGCATACCAAATTTCTTCACCCCATTGCCCCGGCGAGACCCAAGCATCATGGGTAAAACTCAGCGCGGCAATAATGCCAATGTTGGCTGGATTAAAGAAGTGTTTGCCTTCGACTTTCAAGAGGAATTTGCTGGCGATCGCCACAAATGCTGCTAGCGCCATCGTGGGCCAATGATCGACCCGCAGCAGCAGGCTTAATCCCAACGCCGAAATCAACGGACTCCGCCAATTGAAAACGAAGTTATCCCAGGTCAGTTGCCAGCTGTCAGCAGTAGCAGGGATGACACTAGTGGGCAAGACTAGCTCCCCCTGCCCCCCCTTGCTGACCGTCTGATAGCTGTACCAAAGCGAAAATAGGGTTTGGGTCAGCAGGGTCGTGGCGACAGCGACCCCAATGACCATTGGCCTCAGCGTCCAATCGCGAGTTACTAACCCCAGGCACAAAAACAGTGACAGAAATACAATCTGATAGTCACGGGCATCTCGAAACATCAGCCAGAGCTCCAACCAGCGCAACAGCATGTGGCTAGTATGACGATGGGCTCCGGCAATCAGTGACCTCGTTTCAGCTTCTGTAACAGCTGGGGATATCCCAAAACCTTTGGACTAGGAGTGTTCTCGCAGTTTGAAAGAAATTTGGAGGCTGATTGAAATGATCCGCGCTCAAAGGCTGGGACAATGTCGGCCATTGCAGACTTAGTCATCTATGACTATCCGCTACCATCGACAACTAGGGGGTTTTGCTGGCACCACCCCTATTGATGCCGCCACTGCGAGAAACAATGCATTCCCAGATTGCCCAGACGGCTGACACCGCAACTCCTCCCCGGAGTCTTGATGGTCCCAAGGCCAAAGGCTTGCGCCGCACGCTGCGCATCCTCAAGCTGATTTTGCAGCCCACCGAGTACATGGAGGACAATGTGCGCCGGTATGGCCCCATCTTCAAAATTGGGGGAGAGACTTCACCGCCCTTGGTCTACGTAGGCGACCCCGAAGTCGTGCGAGAGCTCTTTGCCCTGGATGCCAGCCAGGCCAGCACCGGACAAAGCAACGGCGTCCTCAAGACGATGGTGGGCGATCATTCGATTTTGTTGTTGGATGGTGACCCGCACCAACGGCAGCGCAAGCTATTGATGCCGCCGTTTCATGGCGATCGCTTACGCACCTATGCGCAACTCATTTGCGACCTGACGCGCCAAGTCAGCGCGGATTGGCAACCCAGACAGTCGATTCGCGCCCGGCCCCCCATGCAGGACTTGACCCTGGGAGTGATTTTGCAAGCGGTATTTGGCTTGCGTTCAGGGGCGCGGCTGCAAGAGCTGCAATCCCTCATGAGCGCGATGCTCGACTCCTTTGCCGCACCCTTGAGCTCAGCGTTTTTGTTTTTCCCCACGTTACAAAAGGATTGGGGACCGTGGAGTCCCTGGGGTCACTTTGTCCGCAGTCGAGAACGGATTCGATCGCTGCTCTACGCTGAGATTCGCGATCGCCGCCAAGCCCTGGCGCAACCGAATTCCTCCTCCGCTAATAGAACAGATATCTTGACGCTGCTGCTGCTAGCGCGGGATGAGCAAGGCCACGCTATGACCGATGCTGAATTGCACGATGAATTGATCACACTGCTACTAGCCGGACATGAAACCACCGCCTCGGCCATGGTCTGGCTCTTGTATTGGATTCACCATTTGCCCGCAGTGGAGCATCAGCTCAGGGCAGAACTGGCAACACTGGGCGAGCAGCCGGACCCGATGGCGATCGCGCAGCTGCCTTATCTCAATGCCGTCTGTCAGGAAACTTTGCGCATTTACCCGATTACGCCCACGGCGTTTGTCCGGGTGTTGCGGGAACCCATGACGCTGGGCCCATACGACTTTGTGGCAGGGACGGCGCTCATGCCCGCTACCTACATCATTCATCAGCGCCCGGACGTGTACCCGGAACCGCAAACGTTTCGCCCTGAGCGATTTCTGGAAAAGTCATTCGCGCCCCACGAATACTTGCCCTTTGGTGGGGGCAATCGCCGCTGCATTGGCTCAGCGCTCGCCATGATGGAACTCAAGCTCAGCATCGCGACACTTCTGCAGCAGTTCGAGTTTCGCCTGCCTGATTCTCGCCCGGTCAAACCCGCTCGCCGGGGACTGACGATGGCCCCACCGGCAGGCATGAAAATCACCATCACGGCCAAACGTTAGGTTGATGGGCACGGGCGGATGGCAGTCCCTTGAAACGCAATTGGCAAACTGAGTGAAAGCCGAGCGTTAAGGGCAAGCGCACTGGGTAAGTCCAGTCTCTAGGCACGGGTTTTCAAGCTCCTTATCCGCAATCCAGAGTACTGAACGGAGTCGATTTTCGCACCACTGTAGGATCAAACGCTTGAGGCAGCTGGTAATGCTTTGAGGCTTGGCCCCGCCCCCCAAAACGGTATTAGTCTAAAGAAAGGATTTGTTTCGGGGGAATCCATGGCCACGATCGCGCCTGCTGCTGCCACGTTGATGATGGTGACCCGTTTTCCCCACCCGGGCCGGACGAAAACTCGACTCATTCCCGCGTTAGGGGCAGAAGGTGCGGCACAGTTACAGCGATGCATGACGGAGCTATTGGTCAGACGCTTTCAAGGCATTTGCGATCGCGCCACCCTCGCTTTAGAAGTTCATTTTGCCGATGGGTCACTGGCCCAGATGCGCGACTGGCTGGGCGATGATTTAACGTTGAAGCCTCAAGGTGAGGGGAATCTGGGGGACAGACTACATTGGGCGTTTCAGCAAGGATTTCGGGAGAAAGGACACCCAATTTTAATGGTCGGGAGTGACTGCCCCGATTTAGACGAAGGGCACATCACCCGAGCGGTCACAGCTCTCCAGCAACACGATGTGGTGCTCGGCCCGGCCCACGATGGCGGCTACTACTTAATTGGTCTGAAGCAGCTCCACCCCAGTTTGTTTGCAAATATTAGCTGGGGCCAAAGTTGTGTGTTGGCCGAGACGATCGCGATCGCCACCGCTCAAGGCCTCTCAGTGGACCTACTTGATCCACTTTGTGACATCGACCGTCCCGAAGATTTACCGCTCTGGCAGGCTTACTCTGGCGATGCCAACAACCTGCCCCAGGTGCGATTGTAAGGGTGTACCGCCCGAGTCGGCTCGCCGTCAACAATCAAAGGCTGACCTTGGTTGTGCCATTCAAAAATAGAACCCTCCAAATTCATCACGTGGGCATAGCCAGCGTCTTGCAGCTGCTGGGCTAGCCGAGCGGAGCGATACCCAACCGAGCAATACACCACGATCTCAGCATCGGGGCTCACCGCCGCTTGTTGCACAGCGGCTAAGGTCGGCAAATGGACTGCTCCGGGTAGATGGCTGACGGCATACTCTGCCGATTTGCGGGCATCGATCAACATCGGCGGCGACTTGTCGCTGGCTAACCAACGGGCGAGCTGGTCGGTCGCAATCTCCTCAACGGTCGGAAATTTCTGCCGGATGAACTGTTTCACCACGCCCCAGGCGATGTAACGAATTGGATTCGAGCCCTTAAACACAGACAATATCTTTAGCGTTGTTACACGAGAACCAAGCCTAATGACCGACTTCGTCCTCTGGGATTCCATGCTAAAGCGTTATGTCAACGAACGTGGCCAGGTGGATTATGCGGCCTGGCAGTCGGAATCTTATGCTGAATTGAACACCTGGCTGGAATCGCTACACGCCACTGACCTCAGTACCTTGGAACGGGAAGAAGCGATCGCGCTGCTCATCAACCTGTATAACGCACTCACGATTCGTCAAGTCCTCCAAAAGTATCCCATTGCGTCCATTCGCCCCTCATTATTGGGCATCCCGAACTGGCTGGCGTTTCTCCGATTTTTCAGCAAGCCGGTGTACCCATTGGGCGGCCAGTCCCTCAGCCTGAACGGCATTGAGCATGGTCTGCTGCGGGCAAAATTTTCCGAACCGCGCATTCACTTCGCGTTGGTCTGTGCATCAGGGGGCTGCCCTCTATTACGGGCCGAAGCCTACGAGCCAGCGCGGTTGGATGAGCAGCTCACCGAAGATGCCCACCGCTTTATCCACAATGGTGATAAAGTCCGCTACGACGCGGCGCAGCAAACCCTGTATTGCAGCAAAATTTTCAAGTGGTACGAAACTGACTTTCTGACCGTTGCGGATTCCATTCCCACCTATATCAGCCAATATCGTCCTGAGCTAGACCTGCCGGATCGCGCCACCGTCAAATTTTTGCCCTACAGTTGGGCGCTCAATCAGCGGACGTCTTCATAAAACTGCTTGAGCCAGGTAGCCGACACGCCCATGGCCCACAGCGCTCCGATCGCGAGATAAATGAAGTTGGCTTTGAGGCTGCCCCACTGGGCCACGCGGCGATCGGAGCTTTGCACCACGCGATTGAGTTGGCGAATGCGGCCCACTTTCGACAGTCGCAAGCAGAGATCAGCATCTTCCATAATGGGCAAGGCAATATCAAAGCCCCCGCAGATCCAAAAATCGTGGCGGCGACAAAAGATCACCTGATCGCCAAACAGCACCCGCAGGCCATCGCGGAAGAAGCGATAGGGTCGAAAGAGCAGCGGTGCGTAGTAGGTTTTGAGCGCATTGTGCAGTGTGACACCCCAGCGAGTGGTCTGCGCTCCCGCCATGATGGAAATGAAGCCACCCGCAGCGATCTCGGGATTTGCTAGGGTCTGACGCAGCACCGTGACCAGATCATCGGGCACAAGGGTGTCACCGTGAACAAAGCACAGGATTTCCCCCGTCGCCAACTCTGCCCCTGCATTCATCTGCGGAGCACGGCCTCGCTGGGTTGCCATGATCACCGTGACCGGATGCTGGGCGGAGATCGTGAGGGTGGCATCGGTACTCCCCCCATCCACCACAATGATTTCGTGGGCGGGTGGATCGAGCATCTGCAAACATCGCAGGGTGCGCCCCAGGCTACTCGCTTCGTTGAAGACGGGGATAATAATCGAAACCTCAGACACCAGCCTAATGGAGCGCAACAACCTCGCATTTTACGACCAGCAAGCCGCCCAATG
>CAZFWL010000178.1:0-6300 GCA_964522775.1 uncultured Halomicronema sp. | reverse complement strand
AAAATGAGCCGATGATTGAGCGATCGCTGGGCCGTGCGTTGTTTATTTTGACTTACGAAAGTCGGCTACTGTATCTGCATGGAAAGGCCCAAAAGGTTGAATGGCCACCTCTGCTAGATGACGATTTAAACCGGATTGCGACTGCGGTTGAGCAAATTTGGGCTGATGGCGCGACGTTGCCAGGTGCCTAACATTGCTGATGATTTTTGAAAATCTAGGGATGGTGACATTGAGACTTTTTGTTCAATGTCATCCACCTTCAGTAAGGAGAGTCATGTATTGATCGCTCGTTTCGCATGATCAACACATGATTCAGTTGCGGCAATCATGATGACAGGCAGTGCCGGTGTCTGTTGTTTGACCCTGAGGTTAGAGTGACTGACCTGAAGGTTGCCATTGTGAGTTGTAAGGGGGCTCAACCTATCCTCTTAGGAGCAACTTGCTTGTACTGGTTGAGGTTCGATGACGACGCGAACAATCCTCTTGCTGCAGCCAAGCAGATCGTGTCAAGCAGCTTATTTTTGGTAGGCGCTTACTCAAGCTGCGAGGATGGCAGGATTAAGAAGCGCTTTAGTTACATAACTCAGTCGTCCATTCCTGCGAACCACGACCAGGGTAGCAGCGTACCTGACGACCGGCCCACACCATTTCCCAAGCATTTTCGCCAGCGTCAAACTCTAGCCAGTAGCGCACGCCTTCAACGGAGTCGTCTAGCAAACCAGTTTGGGTAAGGGTGACGATCGCCATTTCTGAGGTTTGGTCAACTAACATGACTTCCTGGGTGAAATTACCTTCGGAAGGAAATTCTGAGGCTCCAAAGGCATCTACAGCGACCTGCTCTGGATCGGCACCAAAGCGCTGTTCGATCGGCGGCAAGGAGATTTCGCCATAGGCAGAGCGTTTGGATGAGGGGGAGGAGTCTGTTGGGGCAACGCAGGCTACGGTAGTGGCAGCAATCGCGATCGCGCCAAGAGTATTGAATAATCTCACGTTCATATCGATAGGCTCAGTTAACTGGAGAGGATAGCGGCAAGTGAATGAGGGCGTTAAGAAACCCACCTACACTGAGGTGTGGCGGATCTTAAAGATGGCGTTGCCACCTGAAATCGATCGCACTAACCGCCATAGATGATGGCATCGGGCAACACATAGCGATCTTCACCAATGAAAACGATTGTCTCGTCGCCCTTACGGGTGGCAGAAAAAGCTCCGGTTCCTCCTTCTGCACCGACCGCCACGCCATTTTGAAAATAGATGGAGACTGTGCGGCCATTTGGGTTCGTGATTTCGACAAAACCACTACCGCTCCCCTCTCTCACCACACCAAAAGCACAGAATCCGTCGGCTCCATCGCGGCCAATGACACAGGAAATATCCCCTGTGGCGTTGTAGGATGTGCCCGGCACAAGAGCATCGCCTGCGACATTGCTGCCCCCAGAGGCATTACCGCCTGCGCCAGAAACAATCATTTCTAGACGATAGTTGGCAGCTTCGTCGCGGCGAGCAGCGCTGCGCATTAGGTAAACCCGGATCTTGTAGTCGCCGCTAGCGGGGAGGGTGCCCTCATATTGATTGCCACTGGTAGACCCGACGAAGATGGCCTCATCGTTGCTCCCCGGCGGCAATATATTGAAATAATTGGCCCCATTATCAGTGGCCATGCTGATGTTGGCATACTGACCGGCTTGGGCATTCAGCACGTAATCAACGCCTTCATACCCGACAATGCGATCTTCGACGGTGGCACTGGTAGCACCAGGTGCAAACTGCACACGCTCGGTTCGAATGCCTTCAGTTTCTGAACTGCTGGCTGTTGATTGATTGTTGGCGGGTGCTGTGGTGGAGGGGGAATTGCTACTAACAGAGGGAGCATTGCTTGGCTGCTCAGCAGTACCGGTTTTGAGGGTACATTCGGTCAGCACGATCGCGTTATTCACTTCTACAACGGCTTTTTCACCATCAATTATCAAGGCCGTGCTGCCATCGCTGTAGGTCGTGGTATTGCCTTCAGATTCCACAAACTGTAAAGCTAGATTGGGGCGGTCAGGTAGATCCGCAACGGCCTCATCTGCCGCTAGTCGGGCGGAAAATTCGTGACCATCTTTGCATTGGTAGGCCACTAAGGAGCCTTGCTCGTTAGCGGTGTTGTTGGCGTTGTTGCAGCCCAGCAGTGAGATACCAGTGAGTAAGGCTACACCTGCGATCGAGAGAGCTTGTTGCATCAGTGTGGAAAAAGAAATGACTCAACTTAACTTGTACCTTTCACCATAGATGGGTGGAAGACGGCGATCGCGAGATTAAAGCGAATTTTCAGGTTTCTGGTGACAGGGTGGTAGTAATACGATCTCGTCAGCGCCTATTGCGCCTTATTTCCTGAATCTTCAAAGATATTGTCGTCCTCAGCCTCACTCGTGCACTAGGCGGGAGGATCTTGTTTCACGAGGCTAGAGGACGGGTTGAAAGCATCGATCGCTTCTCCCAATGCAGAAGTCAGTGTTTTGCGCGTTTCTGCGTGTTCGTGTTTCTCCGTATTCAGCGCTTTTTGCAGCTGTTCGCAAGTCTGCAGCGCCTTGATCAATTCGGCTCGCAAGCCTTCAACGGAGTCGAGGTTGGTACTGTCGAGATGGGTTTCGAGTTCAGCCGCGACTGCGTCAGTGTGGTGCGATCTCAGGGTGGATAGCTCGGTGCGCAGAGTCGCTTCTGTTTCCTTCAACAACTCCACTTCTTCGCGCCGCTGCTTGGCTTCGGCGTCGTATAGTTGTCGCCAATTGGCCGCACTTTGATAAGCCTGATCGCGTTCTTGACGCACGCTTTCCAACTGTTGCTGGAGGGTGCGGATTTCGGTAAGCCAGCGAGTGATTTCTTGAGTCATGGCAGAAAGGGGCAATAACGACTCGCGCTAGCCAGAGACCTAGCCGACACTAAAAGAGTAGTGTCTTCAACGGGCCTGGCGTAGGCAATACAATCAGCACCAAGAGCGTTAAGGCGATGAGACCCCACAGATCGCGCTTGTTATCCAGTTCACTCACGTCATTGAGGGCTGGTTCATCGATCGCGGGAATAAAGAATAGCAAAATCGCCCAAATAAATAACTCGCTGTGGACAAACGTCAGCCCCAACACGAGAAAACGACAAACCTGACCGATGATGGCACCGTTGCGCTGACCGTACATAGCGTGGACGATGTGGCCGCCGTCGAGCTGACCGACAGGCATTAAATTCAACGCAGTCACGACGAGCCCCAAACATCCGGATACAGCAATTGGGTGGAGATGAATGGCATTATCAATGCCCAACTGACTGCCCAAAGCGAGTTTGCTCAGCAGCGCCAAAGCAATGGAGGCCCCAGGATCTAGTGCCTCAAAATTCAGCAAGCTGGCGGTTTCTGGCATGGGGACAATTTCTGAATGAGCTAGCCCCCAAACCAGGAGCGGTATCGCGATGACTAAACCTGCCAATGGACCGGCGATGCCGACGTCGAACAAGGCGCGGCGATTAGGAACGGGCGATCGCAGCTGAATGAAGGCCCCAAACGTGCCGAGAAAAAACGGAATCGGGATGAAATAAGGCAGCGTCGCCTTCATCTTGTAGCGTTGGGCGGCGATGTAATGTCCTGATTCGTGAGTGCCTAAGATCAGCAGCAGCGACAGAGCATAAGGTAAGCCCTGCCAAAATAGATTGGGATTTGCCTGGAGGGATTCTTCTGTGATACCGGCGATAAACGCGCCAACAGCAGTCGTTGTGAATAAAGTAGCGATTAATAACCCCAGCGCCAGACCCGGTCGCGCGAGTTTTTCTGGACGAGCTTTTTGATTGGCTTTTTGGCGTTCGGGATTGGGGACTAACGCAAAGAAAGGCTTACCGTTCAGTCCTTCTTGAAAGACGACTAAAAACCGCTTGCCAAAATGCGTCTCAATATTTTCGCGCACCGTGTCATAAGCCACCGTGGGTGAAGAGCGCAGCTGACCTTTGCAGATCAGGGCTTGGGGGCGATATTCAATATTCTGCAAGTAGAAGACTGACCAAGGAAAGCAGTGCTGAATCGTGGCTTCTTCTTCTTTCTCCAACGGTGGGATAGCGGCTTTTTCGGCTGCAGCCCGCACGGCTTCGGCGGCTGTTGATTGTGTCGATTGGTTGGATTGGCCCGCTTTTTGGGGAATGCGACCCCACTGAATGAGAAACCAATACAAGACCGGACAGACGATAAACAGCCCCAGCAAAACGCCAATGGGAAACGGTTCTTCAGCGCGATCGCTGAGACTCCAAAAGGCCAAGACAAACGCCGGAATCATCATGACCAGCCACAGCATCCACGTGGGAGTGCGAGTCAGGTCGGCGACGCTCTTTTGCACCACGTAGTAGGTAAAGATGCTGAGTAACAGCAATAAAATCAGCATTTGATTAGGGTTCCTGCTTGTCTCACGTCAGGCAAGCCGTTACCAAATATTAACGCCACTGTAGCTAGCGGAAATGACTCGACCAATGGTTTATTCCTTTATTCTACCGCGACGATGAATCTGCCGAGCTACCAGAGCTTAGCCTGGCCTGGGCTAGAGCCCACTTTGAAAGTTTGTCGCTGGCGCTAGTTAGCAGCTCAAACTACCCTATGGCGACGCGACGAATTGGCAACCCCAATAATCGGATCCTGCACTGTCAATACCCTAGCAAACGTTGCCAAATCCCATGCTAGGGTAAACAACTGTTCAAGAAAGCGAGGATGGCAGGGTCAAGAGACTAGACGCTGCAGTGCTCGTGGTTCCAGCGATCGCGTATCGGGGAGATCTATTTTGTCGGCTAAACCTCCCAAACAACTCTTTGAAACTGTGTATGCGTTTCCCCCCAACCGGGCTACGTTGGGTGGCACCGCCTACTTTTATCGGGGACAAGATGACGCAGGCAACGCGGCGAATGTGTTGATTGATGCGCCGGCGAACGAGCCAGCAACGCTTGATTTCTTACGTGATCGCGGCGGGGTGCAATATTGGGCCATCACTCATCGTGGGGCCAGTGGTGAGGCCAAAGCGTTGCAAGCCGCCTTAGATTGTCCGTCGGTGCTGGTGCAAGAGCAAGAGGCTTACCTGCTACCAGACTTACCGAATTTGGTGACTTATCGCGATCGCTATCCCTTGCCAAGTGCTGGAAAAGTGTTTTGGACACCTGGGTTTTCGCCCGGCTCAGCCTGTGTCTATCTGCCGCAGCAGGGCGGAATTCTGTTCACTGGGCGACATTTGCTGCCCAGCCGCGACGGTCAGCTCCAGCCCCTCCGGTTTTCGAAAACGTTCCACTGGCCCCGACAGTTACGCCAGGTTCAACAGCTCCAAGATCGCTTTACCGCTGAGACCTTGGCCTATGTTTGTCCTGCGGCGAATACTGGCTTTCTGCGCGGTCAGGCCATGGTCAAGGATGCCTACTCGCAGCTCCAGGCTATTGATCCCGATCAGCTGTCGCAGACTCCCGCGCTGCTGTAAGGGTTAAATCTCTCGCGTATCTAATGGCAAAAAGGCGGTCAACACGTCGCCCTGTTCGGGGCGTTGGCGCAAGATGAGTTTGCCACCGAGCAATTCAAACAAGTTTTTGGTGACGTCCAGATTGAGGCTGACGCCCCCCGTTTCGGGGACGACGCTGAGCAGTTGGCCAACTGACTTCAGCGGGGGACGACGAAAGTTCATGTCTGCAGCTGTCGCGCAATGGCCGTTCAACGGTTCGGCCTCAAACTGTAGCTTGAGCTGATGCCCCGCCAGCGTTACACCCATGTGGACATGGCTCTGGGGTGGCAGGCATTGGGTAAACCATTCCACTACCCCATTAAGCACTTCGTGCAGCAATGTGGGATCGCTAGTGACCCGGGGCAGATGGGCGGGCAGATGAACATCGAGTTTGAGGTTGCGGCGCTCCGCCTGCTGCTGCCATTTGGGAATCGCGTCTTGAAAGATTTGGTTGAGGGCGATAGGGGTCAGGGAAGACCGGGCACGATCGCGTTCTGTAGTCTCTAACTCGACGGCACGAAAGATCAGGTTGAACCGATCAATCTGCTGGGTACATTCGGCATCAATGCGATGTAACCGTTTCTTCGCCTCGGCAGTGACGTCTTTGCGGCGCAAGAGCGATCTCGTCAACGTTCGAATCGTCGTCAACGGTGTGCGAATTTCATGGGCCATCGCCTGTAAGAGCTCGGCCTGCTGATCCCAGTTCTCCGACGGGGACGCTGCCATTGTGGGTGCATCAGAGGTTGGTTCTGGATCGTGCCCTGTCCTGGTGGGCATCGCGGCTGACCATTGGGTAAACCGGAGATGACCGCGC
>CAZFWL010000177.1:0-6326 GCA_964522775.1 uncultured Halomicronema sp. | reverse complement strand
CTATGAGGATGATTGGGCTCAGGGTTAGCCAACTCGAGTCTGAGATGGTGGCCCGCCGCCTCAGCAAAGAATTTCAGGTCATATTCACTGCCGCTGGGGACAAACACCTTGTCAGTATCGTTGAGTTCGCTCGACAAGACGGGTTGCAGCTTAAACAGCGTATCGTGCTTAACTTTGGCCTTCATAATTACGCATCTCATCACAGTTAACTGAGGCAGCCGCAGCCGTCATCGGGGCAAACATCAAGCGGCCTCTGCAAGGGCGATCGCCTCTGGCAGGGCATGGCGACTCTGATCGCAGCATCTACCTGTCTTCAGCGTTCCCAAAAAGTTGAGTACTCAAGTCATGGGGATTATGCCGCAACCTGTCCGCAACGGTGAAAAATCTGTCGCAAATAGACCGAGATCGGCCGCTTTTTAATATTCCGTGATGATTTTGTGCGGTCTTTGAGCGATCGCATTGACCGGTTTCGAGCAGTCCATTAGGCACACGGCTAGGCTCTCCTGCCGTCCGTTTCCTGGCTTAGAGCGATCGCCAATCTCCGGCCAAAATGAATGCCGCCCAATAGTAGGGATGATGATACTCGCCGCCAGACTCCAGCATTTCCAGCTGCACCGCCCGCAAAGCCTCACTGCGCCCCATCCCAGCGGTCAGTTTTTCGTAATAACGCGCCATCAGGCTTTGAGTTCCAAAATCGCTCACCTGCCACAGACTCATCAGTTGGGATTCGGCCCCCGCCATCGCAAACGCGCGTCTCAGCCCATACACTCCCTCGCCATTGGTGATGTCTCCCAGGCCAGTATCACAAGCGGAAAGCACCACCAGTTGAGTGCCCAAGAGGTTGAGGCTGGAGGCTTCCAAAGCGGTAAAGACGCCATCTTCATTGCCGCTACGGCGACGATTGAAACCCGCTAAAGCAAGCCCAGAGCGCAATAGGGGATTTTCGACGGCAACACTGACGCGGGGCAGTGTGTTCGGTAAGGTGCCATCACTGGCAACGACCCCAATGCCGCGCCCTTCCACTGCGGGCGGTTCGACATCCGTGAGAAAGAAGCCGTGGGTAGCGATGTGGAGGATGCGCGGCGCCTCAACTTGTTTCACCGCATTTTCCGTCGCCTCGTCGGTCGTCAGAATCCTGGCATTGGGCAAAAACGGCCGAATCGCTTCGGCTTCAGCGGCCGTCCCCGGTAGTCGCTGAAATTGCAGTTGTCTGAAATCAGCGGCCTGGCTGTCGGCCCTGGTCCCTGGTCCTGCGGCTACATCGGAGCGCGGGAAGTTCGTCGCCGTCTCATAATCCGGATCGGCGAGAATTAGCGCTGGATTTTGGCTTGGCTCCACCGCATCAAATTTGAGCAGGTCGCGCCCGGAGTTGAGATAGCTGATTTGGTATTGCTGCACCAGGTAGTCGCCCCCTGCCTAAGTTTGCAGCGCTTCAAAGGGCAGTAAGTTGAGTTGCCCATCAGGAGAAATCAGGAGATGCTCGACCTCTGCCAAGTCGGGCGCGATCGCCTCAAACACCAGAGCGGCAATATTTTGAGTGATCTCGGCAACCGCACCACTGCCCGCAGTAGCCGAAAAGTCAGTCGCAGGATTTTGCAAGATACCGACAAAGTCTTGCACCGCCGTATCAATCGTCGCGGCATCCCCCAGATCTCGGGCCACGATCCGACCGTCAGGAAAAAACAGGTAAGCAGCATAGCGAGGCGCCCCAAAATTATTGGACCCAGCCGCTGTAACGTTAGCCTCGTTGAAGCGATCGCCCATGGGTTGAGTCGGATCGAAGGGACGATAGCGAATGAACTCAATCAGTACGCCACTATCTGGAATCTGTTGCTGAATCGCGGGCAGCTCTACGGGTTGTCCAGCGAAATCGACGTCAGCAGTCCGACGAGCGATCGCCGTTTCCACCTGATTCACTTCACTCCGCAGCCACGTGAGTCGTGTCTGATATTCTCGGTCAGACAAGTTTGCCGGTCGCTGGGTGGTGAGATTTGCTAGTTCTTGCTGCACAATAGTGAGCTGATCGAGCAAATCAAGATCCTCAGGGGTGCCGCGCTGCCGTAAAATTTCTTGAGCTCTGACCCCCGCTTCTAAAACGCGCCCTTTGCGGCGCAGCAAATTGGTCAGGGCAAATTGAGCCGCCAGGGTGGAATTGGGGGCCGTGTCGAGGTGTAGGGCAACGACGTAGTTGAGGGTATTTGCCAGCTTTGCAACATAGGCAATGCGATCGTTATTGCCCAGGTTCGCCAGGCTAACGTCCAAACTGGCTTCTTCAATGGCAATGCCTTCGCGCAGGGTGGCAATCGCTTGAGACACGTCACCTTGCGCCCGATACAATCCGGCCAAGTTATAAAACAACGGCACCATATAAACGCGCTGACTTGCCGCTGACTGTTGAATTTGGGGCGTGGTATAACCGTTGTCCCCAAGCGTAGAAATCGACGTTATGTAGCGTTCAAAGTTTTCCAGCGCCTCTGTATAAAGGGCTTCGGCTTCGGCATAGCGCCCCTGAGTCTGATAAATCAGCGCAATGTTGTTGAGGCTAGTTGAGACCTGAGGCAACTCGATTTCAGCTTCAGGATAAAACTCCTGATATATCGTCAGCGCCTCTCGATATAGGGTTTCAGCCGCGTCGTAGCTCTGTTGCGTGATGTGATAACTGGCTAAAGTCTCGATCTTAACCGCAAGATCAAACGGATCATCGCCGTCACGAGCCCGGGCTACAGCTTGCGCTAGCAGAGCCTCGGTCTCGCTGGTTGGGTCGTCAGTTGCAGTAGGCAAGTTGGAATCGGTGCCCTCACGATCCTGGGCTTGCCGGGCAAAAGCCAGGTTCGTTTCCATTAGCGGAATCAAGTCAGCGCGATCGCCCGGATCAGCCTGCAAAATTGCCAGCGCTTGCGCATATAAATCAACAGCCTGATCTAACTGCCTGCGCTGAACAGCAATTCCCCCCAAGCCATCTAAAACCAAAGCCTGTTGGGCCGGGTATGAGGTGGATTGTGCTCGGTAGATCGCCAAGGCTTCAACTAGCAAGGGTTCGGCATCGGCATAGCGGCTCTGCATAAAGTACACCGTTGCCAGGTGATACAAGCGCTCTGCCACCCCTGGATGATTGTCCCCTAACTGCTGGCGAGCAGTCGCCAGGTCTTCCTCCATTAGAGGCGTCGCAGCGTTGAAGGAATCTTGTAAGACCGTTTGGGCAATACTGCCATCGGCTTGAATCCTGATTGTCTCTGACCATATTTGTCGGCTCTGGGTAGCCAGTTGCTCTCCAGGCGATGAAAACCAGTCAGTGGGATGAGATTGAGGGGAGCTGACTCTAGCTACGGCGGGGACAACTATCCCCACTAGCATTCCGGCCCATACGGCTCTGAGTAGCCAGCGATGTTTCGCCATGCTGCTAAATATCCTTTGACTCATAAGTTCTTTCATAAGAGAGGCTCTGGATTTTTAATCCCATACCCATAAGCCTACGAGGCGCTGATAGCGCCATAAGTTTGCCCACCGGTTTATCGATAGGAGACACAGGAAAGTGACGAATGTTGTGTGCGGTTCTAATCGTCGAGGCCGGATTGTTCGCGGATGCTGCGGGCGATCGCGGACACATCTTCATCACCAAAGCCTCGACCGATCAGGCCCGTTTCAATCTGCTCAACGTAGGCCGCCATGGGCAGGGTGACGCCGAGCTCTCGCGCAGCTTCGAGGGCAATGTTGAGATCCTTACGGTGCAGGCGCACACGAAAGCCTAGGGGATAGTCGTTATTGATCATGTTGCCAGAGCGATTATCCAGTCCCCAGGAACCGGCAGCACCGCCGCCAACCGCTTGCACGACTCGCTCCATGTCGAGGTCCGCTTTCATCCCCAAGGCTAGTCCTTCTGCGATCGCCCAATAGGTACCGGCCACAATAATTTGGTTAATGGCTTTGGTGGTTTGTCCCGCCCCGATCGAACCCACGTGGGTAATCGTTTTGCCCATTGCCGTGAGGACGGGGCGCACTTTTTCCACGACGGCAGCATCTCCCCCAACCATGATCGACAGCGTCCCTTTTTGCGCTCCCTCAGAGCCGCCGGACACCGGAGCGTCCACCATGGCGATCTGTTTCTCTGCTAAGGCGGCGGCAATTTCCCGAGTCACCGTAGGGCTGATGGTGGACATATCGACAACGACAGTGCCCGGCTGCGCCCCGTGAATAATGCCGTTATCGCCCAAAATCACGGCTTCCACATCGGGGGTGTCGCTGACACAGGTGATCACGACTTCAGCTGTTTGCGCTGCAGCTTGGGGCGAATCGGCCCGCTGCCCACCGGCTTCGACAATGGGTAGCTCGCGATCTCGGGTGCGATTGTGGACCGTCACGTCATGGCCAGCCTTGAGCAAATTCAACGCCATTGGGCCACCCATCGTGCCCAATCCCACCAATGCTACTTTCACGATCGCTGTCCTCGGATGTCATTTCTTTTGTTTAGGCTAGCGCTCTAGTTCCTGTGGGCAAACCCCAGGTTGTCGGCCAGCACGTTTACAAACTGCAGTAATCAGGATAAATACTGAAAGAGTGTTCTACTTTGGAAAGTGATCGATATACTATCGCCAGCGTTGAGTCGCTGCCTTGACATCTAGATATAGAGTCAAAAGGGCTAAATACTCACCCATGACGCTAGAGATGTATCGCCCCGCCGTTGTCGTAGGCCATATGAGCAATTCCCACCCACCGAACCCTAATTGGTCTCAGGGTGCTTCGGCCCAGCCCCAACCTTCACGGTTTGGAGAAGGGGCCCTGCCTCCGCCCAAGCGCGACCAGCGGCCGCGACCAGCGATGTCAGCGGCTTACCAGGGCCAGCGCTCGACGCCTCCCCACCCGCCACAAAGGGGCGCCGTGGATGCGGCGCAAGATCCTCACCAGGAAACGCCGGAACCTAACAACCGATTTAACCGCTGGCTGATCGGCGCCTTTTTGATGGTCGTAGCATTGGGCGGCGTCGCCGGGGCCTCGGCGGTGAGTCTGATGAGCATTCCCAACCTGCCCAATTGCCGGGCGGTGTCTTGGCGGTTTGCTTCAGCCGCCACCCGACTGCAGTGCGCCGAAGCCTATGCCGATCAGGGCACGGTGGAGAGTTTGCTAGCGGCGATCGCCCTCGTTGAGGCCCTGCCAGACGATCACCCGATGCGGGGCGAAATCAACGACCGAGTAGAGCTTTGGGCCGACGAAATTTTACACATTGCCGACCAGACCTTTAACCAAGGGGAACTGGAAACCGCCATCGATATGGCGGAACAAATCCCAGAAAATACGGCGGCGGCGGCATTGGTGAGCGATCGTGTTGAGCGATGGCGGGCCATCTGGGAGCAGGCCGAATCCATTTTTCGGAAGGCCGAAAACCATTTGCGGGCCTCTAATTTTCGCGAAGCCTTTTCGGCCGCCATTCAATTGCGGTCGGTTGATAACGAATACTGGGCCAGCGATCGCTACGACGAGTTGACCAGTCTGATCAGTCGCACCCGCGAAGAAGTCAACATTTTGGCCAATGCCGAGCGCACGGCGAGCAGCGGCGTGTTGGAAGATATCGTTACGGCGCTAGAGCAAGTCGCTGCCATCTCCCAAGAAAGCTACCTCTACAACGACGCCCAAACGGTGCTGAAGTCACTCAGCCTAGAACTGTTAGCGCTGGCGGAAAGTGCCTTAGAAGAGCAGAATAGCGCCGAAGCGCTCCGAATCCTAGCGGAAATCCCGAGCTCGGTTGACCTCGGGCAAGAAGTAGCTGATTTTCGGACCCTGGCCGATGCCTACGAATTGACCTGGTCGCGCACGACCACGGGATATGAGGCCGCGATCGTCCGACTGCAAAGCATCACCCAAGATCGCCCCCTGTATGAAAAAGCACGGGACTTGCGCCGTCAATGGCAAGCCGAGTTGGAAGGCGTAGCTCAACTCAACTGGGCCCAGCAAATTGCTCGCCCCGGCACTGTGGATAGTTTGCGAGCGGCCATTGCCGAAGCAGAGGAAATTCTCCCCAGCAATCCGTTTTGGGATGACACGCAAGACCAAATCGATAATTGGCGGCGCAGCATCGCCTTGATCGAAGACCAGCCCTATATTGACCAAGCCAAATTAATGGCTGTCGCGGGCGATCGCGCCAGCTTGCAGGCGGCGATCAGCGAAATTCAGCAGGTCCCTGGCAATAGCTTTCTCTATGACGAAGCGCAGGATTTAGCTGCTGACTGGCGCTGGCAAATTCAACGGATGGATAATCGCCCCATTTTGACCCAGGCGCAACGGCTTGCCGATGCGGGTAACTTTGGGCAAGCTATCAACGTCGCATCCCAGAT
>CAZFWL010000176.1:0-6338 GCA_964522775.1 uncultured Halomicronema sp. | reverse complement strand
CAAGCCATTACCGAGACTTTCCAAGAAATTGACTCCTAGATAAGCTGAGCTGCCCCAAATGTGGCCTAATAGAAGGGGTGAAATGATCGGTTGAAGACTAACGCATGATGGCACGGCAACTTTTTCAGTGGCGACGGTGGGTAGTATTAGCGATCGCGATCGTCGGTTGCTGGTTGCTCAGCCCCGCAAATGCTTGGGCAGGCTTAACAGACGATAACTACGACGGCAACATTTTTGCCCTTTATGCGGGCAATGGTTCGCTGGTGCCGCCCAAGGTTTCCTTAGCGCAGTCCATCAAGTACGAAAAACCCGCCCTGCTTGTGTTTTATGTTGACGACAGCGCCGACTGCAAGCGCTACGCTTCGATCGTGTCACAGCTACAAGCGCCCTATGGCCGGGCTGCCAACTTTATTCCAGTCATGGCGGACTCAATTTCGCCGCAGGCTGATTACGACGAAACGGACGCTGGCTACTACTTTGATGGTGCCGTGCCGCAGACGCTGGTCTTCGATACAGAGGGAAACGTGCGCCTGAATGAAACGGGCATCGTGAGTTACGAGCAGGTAGATGATGTGATGCGCGAAGTTTTCGACCTGTTGCCGCGCACTGAGTCAGTGGAACTCCGCCGTCGCCCCATTAATGAGGTCAATAGCGAGCTGGTGGAAGAGTCGTGAACTCTACCAGTGAATAATGCCAGTTTGACAATCTAGCCATAAGTCAAAGCAGATATCTTAATCACCAGCAAAATTCATCAACTGGGATTGCTTTCAATGCCTTACAAATGGATATTGGAGATCAGGCACCACTTCCTGTTGTTGGATCAGCGCCGGACGATTGGTTGAGTCCGAATACTTGACCCAAGACGGCCCAGCGGGAACAATGCCAGGAGTCAATGTGGGAGACGATTTGGCCGTCATCATTGAGGCGATATTCTGTCCAGCCAGGAATCGTAATTTGGGGTCTCCAGGGCAGGGGCGTCATCCAGCTCAGAGTCCAGTGGGTTTCAAAGGTTTGTGGGCTAGTTTGGTCGAGGCGATGTAGCTCTAGTTGCGGTTCTTGGAACCAGCGAGCAATGAAGCCGATCATCTCGCGATATTGCTCGACTCCCGTAAACTCATTCATCGGATCGCGAAAATAGACGTCCTCAGCGTACAGGTCATAGCTTTGCTCAGCCGGAAAGGTGGCATAGTCCTGACGAATGCGATCGCACACTGCATCAATGTTCATTACTCCTCCTCCCATAATCGTTCGAGCTGTCTTTGCCACGATGCCAAAACCTGAGCTTTGTCGGTGCGGCTGTCATCCAAGTTGCCCATGAGGCCCTCGCTGTAGAGGCGATCGAGGGTTTGCATGGTGGCTGTCAAAGACTGTCCTTGCTGCTTAGCTGCCACAATAATCTGGCGAATTTGTTGCTCGACTAAGGCATTGAAAAACGGATCAATGCCCTCTTGCTTCATACCCAGCAGTCGACTGATTGCGGCCTCAAAGCGGACTTCGGTCAGGCTAGCCAGTTCGTATTGAAAGACGCCCCACAGCACATTCTGATGCAGCGCGTAGCGCACCTCCTGCGTCAGATCAAAGTTAGCTTCTAAAATCTGGCTCAAATACGGCTGGGCGACCTCACCCGGCACCATCGGCATCAACAGCCGTAGCCAACTCTGGTCAGTCGATAGCAGCACGAGCAAGCGGTAGTCAGCAGTTTCGACTTGCCAAGCATCTGGCGGCGCATGTTGAACGGCTCCGGCAAACCGCTGCTAAAGATGGTCAGTAATGTCTTGATTGTTCATAGTTCCACCATAACAGGGCCATTCGGCCACAAAAAAAGAGCGTTGCTTAGCAACGCCCTTTAGATTGAACTTAACTTCGGTCAACAAGTACTCAAGCGGGATTTAGCTCATCCACTCTTGCACCGCGTCTTCCTTGGTGTTGGTGCGGCGATAAGGCGTTTCACGGTTGAACTTCATGTGAATTGCCCGGTTCTGCTCACCATCCGCCGCGACCGCAAAGATGGGGTAGTCGATCATGCCGTCTTGGAACGACATTTGGAAGCGGAACGTACCGTCAGGGTTGAGCTTGATCGGCTTGCCGCCAATGGTCACGGTGGCATCAGGCTCGGTGGCACCGTAGACGATCAGCTCAGCGTCGGCCACTAACCAGAACTGGCGTGGACGAATCGGCGGTGCCGAGGCCGAGAAGCCCACTCCAGACATATTCAGACCAGACATGTTCAGACCAATGCCCGAAGTTGTGGGGAGTGCCGTGGTGGGCACTTCGCCGCCCCACATGCCCATGCCAGAAGCCAACACGTAAGAACTGGTGGGCAAAGCAAACGAGCTAATCATCGAACCTGGCACGTGCTGCATGGACCCAAAGAGGGAACCGGCCACCCGTTGTGCTTCCGCCGATTCCGACATGCCGAAGATTTCGTCGTAGATCTGGTTGCCAGCACCAGTCTCGACCCGGCGGTTCGGGTGAGTGAGGGTTGCAATCTGACCGCCACGGAGATCTTGGTCCCACCCGACAGTGGCGAAGTGATCTTCGATCCAGTCGGAAGGATAAACCGGAGGAATGTGCACCGGAGCGGATTGAGCCAAGAGCAACCAGCGACCATCGTTGCAAAGGTAGCCGATTTCGATGGCGTAGTCGCGATCGCTCACCGGAATCGGCAAATACCATTCCCGCGCCATCTCATCACACTCATACTGCTGCAAGCTATGGGGGGCCTGATACCCCAAATCGATGGCGGTGACATCATAGAAGCGCAAAGCCAAGCGGGCTCCCCCTTGGCGGCGCAACTCTTCTTTGTGGGTGTTGGGAATATCCCAATATGCGTAGGCCCACTGTGGGTCACGGGGCATCAACACGATCCGACTCTCGCCATAGCCACTCGGCAGATCGGGCAATCCTTCATCTACAGACGCCAGTGCTTCCGCCGGAATCGGTTCAGTAGCCGGGACAAACTTAGAAGCCTCAACCTCAGTTTGACCTTCGACCGCTGCCGTCGGCGCAGGCATCGAAGCAGTGCGTCGGGTCTGAGCGACCATGATCGCTTCAATCAACTCGGACTTGCGCATGCGGCTATAGCGAGACACTTCGTACTCGCTTGCCACCTTGCGGAGCTGTCGAAGGGTCATTTCCTCAAGTGCTGGAATCGACTCGGACATAAGATTCACTCCTCCTAAATTTGCAGGACTGCCCCCAAAACGCTGCCATCAACATTCAGCGGGGATCAAATTCACGACCGGGGATCGGAATTTGGTGACACTATGACAGATGCACCGGAACCGGATCAACCCCCGAAAACCTTAACTAGCAGGCTTTGCATGAAAAAAAGGCAGTTTCGGGGATCACAATGTCAAGGTTTCATTATAAATCAGGATCGGGATCGCGTGAATGTCTTGGCTTTATGACTTTTTGATCTCGGCCAATCACGAGCTCATGTCAACTTAGGTGTTATAGTCCTCCGACAACATGATTGAATGACGGAGGACACAGTGTGATATCGAGGCAACATAGCGGTGGAATCAGGTGCTACGCCCCAGCCCCGTGGCAGTCGAATTATTAGCCGTGTGCTGCCACCGGCCATTCGGCTCTGGCTGTCTTCACAGCTAGATCATGTGGAAAATTTGCAATTTGAAGTGCAAGGTCGCGATCGCGAAATTTTGTCTGGTCACATTCCAGAAATCGCCCTCTCAGCCCAAAAGGCGATTTACCAAGGAATTCATCTCAGCCAGGCAGCCGTAACGGCATCGGCCATCCGCGTCAATCTGGGCCAGGTAATCCGCCGCAAACCGCTCCGCCTGTTGGCTCCGTTCCCGATTCATGGAGCCGTCGAGTTAACGGAAGCTGACTTCAACGACTCGCTCCAATCGCCGCTGCTAGGCGAAGGCCTCTACGACTTTTTACAGTTGCTGGCACAATCCCAATCAGATGCGACTTTACTGCAAGATATGCTCAACGCTTTGCCTGAGCGCACCGTACACAGCCACTACGAGGCCAGCGCTGCCATCCAAGCTGAGCAAGTTATTCTGCGATTGCAGCCAAAGCAAGCGGATATGCCCGCGATCTCGATCAGCACGCAACTTTCCATTCGCGATGGCCATCGGCTTTGTCTTGATAATCCTCACTGGCTAACCGAGGAAACCAATGCGACTCCGTCGGGCGTGCCGTTGTCTGACCTGCATGGCTTTGAGATCGACCTGGGCAATGAAGTGACACTAACCGACTGTCAGGTGGCCGATCAAAAGCTCAAGCTATCAGGCACGGTCAGAGTTTTGCCAACGGCACCTGATTCGGCTGAGTAGCATCCCTGGCTGTATAAACAAAACCGGGTGATGAGTTGAACTCACCACCCGCGTAGTTGATATTAAGTTGGCGAGATCGCCTTCTTGGTTAGGCTTAACCCACCGCTTGGGGAGTCTTCGCGACGATCTTTTCGTAGCTCTCGCGCATCTTCAGCCCGACCAAAACTTGGAAGAGGCCACTACCGTTGTTGGAGCCCGGATACTCGCGGTGCTTCAGCAGTAGTTCGGTCATTTCGCCGTAGTACTTGGTGGACGTGTTGCTGAGGTGACTTTCGACATAAATCAGTTCTTCCAAGCGCTCGAACTGTCCGTCGATCTCCAGCACTGAAACCTCGTTGCCGTAGTAGCTATCGGGTCCGTAGTGCATCCGGATGCCAGGGTAAGAGCAAGTTAGCTTGCGGCCACAGGGAATCCAGTCAATGGTGGAACCTTCGTCAAAGAGATAAACCGGATCGAAGCCTGCAACGCCCTCTTTCTGCAAGAGACGAACGCGCAAGATCTTCTTCTCTTCGTCGTTAGGAATCAGTTGCGTTGGCAGAATCTGGATAACGACATCAGCATATTGCTTCTGGATGTCGATATAAGCCTCAAAGTCGGGGCGGCGAGCATTAATGGAAGCCAGCACGTCTTCATAGGTGTGCCCCCGCTCAGCCATATCGCGCTTAATCTTCCAAGCGATCTTGACGTCGTCGTGAATATCAAGATAAACGCTGAAATCTAAAAGAGCGCGCACCCGCTCGTCATACATGGGGTGCAAACCTTCCACCACCACGATGTGATTGGGATCAACCCGCTCAGGCGGATCAATTTCACCTGTTTCGTGGTTATAAATCGGCTTATCAATGGAGTTGCCTTCCTTCAGCGCTTTGATTTGTTCGTACATCAAATCAAAGTTATTAGCTTCAGGATTCAAAGCCGTAACACCAGCCGCTTTGCGCTGTTTTCGATCAAGGCTGTGATAATCGTCTAGACAAATGACAGTAATAAATTCTTCACCAAATAGGTCAGCAAGTCGTCTCAAAAACGTGGACTTACCACATCCAGAGTCGCCAGCAACCCCAATCAAAACCACGCGATCCGGCGTACTTGTCATAGCTTTCCTCGAGCAACACAGAAAACAACTAGAATTGATAATTTAGATTTGATTTAGCACTCAAGCGAAACAGCATCTCTGCCATTTGTTCAGTGCTCCGATCTCTCAGCGCCGCGGACACTTGAGATGAAGTGCAATCATAATTGCTAACACCTATCCATCCCTGCCGAGCCCGAAACATTTGCTTATGTCAATAGCATGCGCCAACCTCACAGCTAAACACTGTGAACATGGAACAGCTCAGAGGCAGAGACAACGCAATGGAGCCAACTCAATTCAGAATTTGGACTCTGAGAAGGCTTCTAAACCCGTATGGGCAAAGATAAGCTCCATCATCAATATCTTCACTTAGGAAGCAATAGTATCAAATTGGTATCACTGCTCACAAGTCTATATTGCTGAACTTGGTGAGACGGCTCAAAATCCAGGTTGTCTTGTCAAGGATCAACGACATTTTGAGGTAAGTGCGCCCAAACGACGCCCTCAACACTTGGCAGAATCACCTGAAATCCTCTGAAGCGGGAAAAATCGAGCAAGTTATCCCTGAAAAATCTGTGATCTGTCTAAAAATGCGATAAAAAACACATTGTTTGAAGAAAAAACCTTTTATTTTGTTGCTTGTAGGCAATCTGCGATCGCCATTTAATCTTTCTCGTTCCCGAGCCTGGGTTTGTCCCACTCGTTCAAATTGGGAGAGCTTTCCGGTACAGTGATACGCTAGGGAAAATAATGCCTAGGCAGGCCATGTCTACATCTACGCCTACTTTTGCAATGAGTATGGCAGCAGGGCGGGCTTGCCAGTGTAGACCGATTCTCGGAGTCATAACAGTCAGCAAATGTATAATCCAAGCGTGAGTGGTGGTAATGCCACATCTGTGTCAGGAAGTCGCTTATTTAGATACGAGGTCAAGGGGCTACGGCAGAACGCTGAAACCGACAAG
>CAZFWL010000175.1:0-6373 GCA_964522775.1 uncultured Halomicronema sp. | reverse complement strand
GAAAAAGTACTGAAAATTTCTTTTTCGAGCCAAGGCATTTTCCTGAATATTTCAAAGTGATTTAAGAAGCAGTCAGCCAATTTAAAAAAATGTTGAAGTGGCCAGAATGAAGCATAAATACTGAATCATTCAAGCTTGAACTCTAGTTATGTTGTTAATACAGAAACGAGCGAGTTCCATCATGAAAATCAAGATCTTCAAAACATTAGCTGCAGCGACTACGTTAGCTGTATCAGGTCTCATGGCTGCCGAAGCTCAGGCCTTCACCTTCACTAAAACAACAGCAGAAAATCTCGGGTCACAAAATCAAGACCTACTTAAGTTTTTCCAAGACAACGTGAATGGAGAAAGGCAGGCTCTGGCTGATTCCGAGCTCAAGCCGCTTGATGCGACGGGACTCTTATTCGATACCAGCGAGAGTGTGGAAGTCTATTTTATCGATGAAGGTGCCGGTTATAAAAATCAGGTGCTTTTCTCTGCTGATGGACAATCACCTGAGATGATCATTGAAAATGCCTCACTTCAAGGTTCGGGTGGCAACCTCAAATCAGGTGACGGTTTTATCTTGGATAATTTTGAAGGTTTACCTAGCTTGGCTCAATTTGAATTCTTAATTGCGTCTAACGGCTATAACAAGTCGAACCCACATATTTTTGGTGCTGATCCGACTAAGAATCCAGATGGAATCAATCACATCACCGCCTTTGGTTATACCGATCAAGCTACTGGTGATTACTATACTTTCATCGGATTCGAAGACTTGTGGAATGGCGGTGACCGTGACTTTAACGACGTAGTCATTGTTGCAAAAGGCTTTCAAAATCCCGATGCGCCAGTGGATGTGCCGGAACCGATTTCTGGCTTAGCGGTGTTGGCAGTGGGTGCCGTAGCGGTTGGTGGTGCTCTGAAGAAAAAGATGGCTTAACGGTTTTTTGACTTCGAGACTGAGGTCAAGATGATAGAAATCCCTCTGGTTGCGTGATCAGAGGGATTTTTTGATGCCGAGATCGCGGGCAGCGGGCATTCGCGAGGATAAATTCAACTACGCCACTACTCAAGTAACCCTACTTTTGATGATGTCCGCTAGGATAGTTGCCGATGTGAGATGTGTTGATCATGCTGCATCACGCACTTGTTGCTCTGAGTCTGCTTTCATTACTGGGTGAGCAGCCTGCCACAGTGACGGCTTTAGAGCCGATGCCCTGGCCAGCCATGGAAACCATTGCGGGTTGGGAATCGCCCTGGGTCTTGGCTATGAATGCTCCTGATCCACAGGCAAAGGAGATCGTACGTAGCTATCTGACTAACTTAGCTGAGCTGGGATTTGCGCCGGAAGCGCAAGGGCTCTGGTTACAAACGGGGGCGACCGCGATCGCGGTCAATCTTACCAACCATCGCCTGCTGCCTCCCTAACGAAAATGGCGACGACTTTGGCAGCGCTAGAAGCGTGGCCCATTGACTATCAATTTGAAACTCGCATCGGCCACACTGGCGCGATTGAAAATGGTGTCATTAGCGGCGATTTGGTAATTGAGTGGACAGGCGATCCCTATTTCGTCTGGGAAGAAGCGATTTCCCTGGCCAATACTCTCAATCAACAAGGTATCCAGCAGGTCACGGGCAATCTCGTTATTCTTGGCGACTTTTCAATGAATTTTGAGCCGGATGCCTATCGTTCTGGCGAATTTTTTATCCAAGCTGCGGATAGCAGTCTTTGGTCGGATGAGGTGTATTACGTTCACAGCACTATGCTGCCGGATACCCCTGCGCCCACGTTAGCGATCGCGGGCGACATCATTGTGCAACCCTTGGCGACCAATCCTCTACAGCCGCAGTGGCTAGTGCGACATCAGTCGCTTCCCCTGGTGCCGCTACTCAAGGCGATGAATATTTACAGCAACAATGCCATGGCCGACCAGTTTGCCAGGGCTTTGGGAGGGGCGAATACGGTTGCTGCAGAGGCCGCGACTCTAACTGGTGTGCCCGTTTCGGAAATTCGCTTAATCAATGGTTCTGGCCTGGGGGTGGAAAATCAACTCTCACCTCGCGCTGTGGTCGCGATCTTGTTGGGCATTCAGCGCGAATTACGCCCCCATAATCTTTCCGTTTCAGATGTGATGCCAGTCTTCGGTCAGGATGAAGGCACCCTGATTTATCGCGAGTTGCCGCAGCAGTCGGCGCTGAAAACTGGGACCCTAAACACGGTGAGTTCGCTGGCGGGCTATTTCCCGACTCGCGATCGCGGTCCTGTTTGGTTCTCGATTCAAAACTGGGGTGGTGACCTCGAACTATTTCGCATTCAGCAGGACGCGTTGTTGCGGGCCTTGCAAGAACATTGGGGCGTGGCCCCACCCCCAGACACGTTTCAACCCAAAGTCATCATGGGTCAACCGCCTTATGTGTTAGGCGATCCGAGCCGCAACTTGGTTCTGTGAGCAGTCCTTTTATGCCTTCGACTGCGACCTTGGCACGGCATTCTCCAAGAACGAAAGGTGGCCTGCTGGAATCTACGAGTTTTCTACCTTAGAGTCATATTATGGAGACTTGCGGCCACGCTTGGGGAGAGAAAGCGACGTGCATTTTCAATCAGTCATCACAACTTTGCATGAGTTTTGGAGCAATCAAGGTTGCTTGATTGTGCAGCCCTACGACACGGAAAAAGGGGCGGGCACCAAAAGTCCTCATACGTTTTTGCGAGCGATCGGGCCAGAGCCCTGGTCCGTGGCCTATGCCGAACCTTGTCGACGGCCCGCTGATGGTCGCTATGGCGAAAACCCTAACCGCTATCAACACTATTACCAATATCAGGTACTCATTAAGCCCTCGCCGCCCAACATTCAAGATCTGTATCTGGATTCGCTACGAGCGTTGGGCATTAAGCCGGAAGATCACGACATCCGCTTTGTGGAAGACAACTGGGAAGATGCGGCGGTCGGGGCCTGGGGCGTGGGCTGGGAAGTCTGGCTGGACGGCATGGAAATCACGCAGTTTACTTACTTTCAACAATGTGGCGGCTTGGACTGTCGCCCCGTCTCGATTGAGCTGACCTATGGCCTAGAGCGCCTGACGATGTATCTGCAAGAGGTAGATGCGATGGCCAAAATTCAGTGGAACGACACCCTGACCTATGGCGATGTGCACATGCAGGGCGAAATCGAGCATTCCAAATACAACTTCGACGAGTCCAACGCAGAACTTTTGTTCATCCTCTTCAATCTGTATCAGCAAGAGGCGGAGCAGTTGATGGAAAAAGGGCTTGTCTTGCCTAGCTATGACTATGTTCTGAAGTGCTCCCACACCTTTAACTTATTGGATGCGCGAGGGGTGATTTCGGTCACCGAGCGCACGCGCTACATTCGCCAAGTACGGGGGCTCGCTCGCAAAGTCGCGCAGCTCTATTACGATCAACGCGAAGCGCTGGGATTTCCTCTGCTCAAAGAATCGATGGAAAAAGCTGCGTAACGCTAAAGGATGTGGCATGTTGAGAGATGTAACGATTTCAACGTGTCGCAGTAAGGAGATTTGTCGTGGCTGATCAACTCACCGCTTGGCTACAGCCCATTGCCGACTGGTTTGCCAGTTTCAACATGCCGGAGCCGATCGTTCATTGGGGTCACCCTTTGATGATGGGCATTGTGGTTTTCGTGTTGGGAATTTATACGGCAGCGATCGGTTGGAAAGGCCGGACAGCTGAAGAAGCTCCAGTTCGGGCCAAAGCACTCGGCGATCACAAAAAACTAGCGCCGATGATGTCACTGTTTATTGCGTTGGGCTACACGGGCGGCATTTTATCCCTGGTCATGCAAGGGCATCCTATTCTGCAAAGTGCGCACTTTTGGACGGGGTCAGCCGCGTTGGGCGTGCTGGGTGTGAATGGCGCGATTTCGGCGTCCAAGTTTGGCGGTGGCAAGCCCGCTCTGCGGACAGCTCATGCTTACATCGGCACTGTTGCGATGGTGGTGCTGTTTGTTCATGCTGCCCTCGGTGTGAAGCTAGGCCTCTCGATTTAAGAATCTGCTGTTCATCAGGCGCTAGGGAAGCGGCAGACGAATAAGGGTACATAACAGAGTGCGATCGCTAACAAACTAGCGATCGCACTCTGTTTTATGAGAAAAATTTACTAAAGTTCGTCCCCGTTGACCTCATCGCACCAATGCGGGAGATCGTGCAAACAAGAGTTGTGAAGCCCCCTCAACTTGTACATGAGGGTGAATACTATCCGGCAGATCGGGTAGACGGATCACGGTTTGACCAGAGAAAGTATTTTTTGGCAAGTCATGACCTGAAGCGTAACGGTTATGCACAATGTAGCGCTGTGATACGGACATCTCGGTCAAAGTATCTGTGAGTCGGCTTGCCTCTGCCAGAATTGCTGACTGATTTTGGACCACGCCAATAAATTCGGTATGGGCTGGATCGGTAAGCCGCTTTTGGGCATTCATCACTTGTTTGCGCAAGGTCCGCAAGCGACCAATCAATTCGGTACGCCCAACCACGTCCTGATACTTGATCCAGAGTTTGAAAATCCAGGCGAGCCAGTCACCCAACGCTGTCGGCATAGCTAGAAAGCGCAGCAGATGACCCGTTGGAGCAGTATCTAGCACGATGAGCTGTTCCTGATCTTGTTCCAGCAGATCGATCACGGTGATCAGCGAAAGCATTTCGTCGATGCCAGGAAGGGCCTGGGCGACAATTTTTCGCCAAGCTTCTGGACCGTAGGCGATCTGTAAGCGATCGTCGCCGGTGTCGCCGCTCATCATTTCGGCCAGTTCCCACAGGTAGTCATCGCGAAATTTTTCTAGGACAACGTCGGCATCAACTTCTTGGGCTGAGAGATTTTCGGTGAGGGCGATCGCCTCGTTATGCAACGGGGTCTCCAACACATCACCCAAGGAATGTGCGGGATCGATGGACATCACTCTGACGGCGGCATCGGGGTGCTGCTGAGCCTGCCCCCAAGCGATCGCGGCCGCCACAGTTGTTTTACCCACGCCCCCTTTGCCACCCAAAATCACGAGCCGTCGCCCCTCCGTGATGAAATCGGGGAGTCCCGGTGTGAGGGGTTCCGGCCAGGCTAAAGGCTGCGTTTGAATGGCGGGGTCTTGCCAGGTGGCCGTGGGGGCGAGTCCAGCTAATAGGGTCTGTAGAGCTTCTTGGCCGACCGGTTCGTGTGCTTGCAAGGGCAGGCCTAGTAAGGCTTCAACCGCATGAATTTGGGCAAACTGCTCAAGCTGATGGCGCTGGGGAGCGCTACCTGTCAGACGATTGACTAAGATGCCCCCAAGAGGAATCTGTAACTCAGTCAGGGCGTTAATAAAGCGTTCTGTTTCATGCAGACTCAGGGGTTCGGGAATGGCGACAACCCAGCAGGCGGTGCGGTCGGGGTCTTGCAGTTGCGATCGCCCAGCGGCCAAATCCGCGGTCATATCGTCCAAAAAGATGTCGGCGTCGTCGGCGTCATAGCGCCCCGACAGGGACTCAATCATGTAGCGATGCTTGTCTTGAAATAGCCGCAATGACGCCAGCAGTGTATCCAAGAAGTCCATCAGACCAAATAGGTTTAGGGTGTGTCCGCTAGGGGCCATATCCACTACAATTCGATCGACCTCACCCGTGCGTAAAATGCGCTGAATTTCCAGCAAGCCCATCAGCTCATTCAGACCAGGCCAGTCCATATCCCACACGGGAGAGAGGTCATCATTTTCGACAAAGCTGCCCCGCTCCACGAGCGTTTCGAGCACTTGACCATAATCGCCTTTAAAGATGGTTAGTAACCGCTCGGCATCCAGCGCGCGCACCTGTAAGTTTGGTTGGTTGGGGTGCGATCGCGCGTCATCGTCCACAGGTAGCTGCAATACATCACCCAAGGAGTGGGCCGGATCGGTCGACAGCAGCAATACCGTTTCATCCGGTTGTTGCTGTGCCTGATTCAGGGCGATCGCACAGGCACAAGTCGTTTTACCCACCCCACCTTTGCCGCTGATTAGCGTCAGTTGCGTTAATTTCATCAAGTTCATTCAATATTGTGCTGCGCTGACGTCTTTATCTTCAGCATGCCCAACTCGTCGCCAGTGGCAGCGACTCCGGCCATAATCGCTACAAATTGTTGAAGTGGGAGCGATCTCACCGATAGCCCACAGGCCTCCGTACGGATTTCTAATGGTGGCGGCTATTTGAGGTGTTTTTGCCGTTTACGGTCAAGTTGTCAGTCATCTTGCCCAATGGGATGTTGCATATCCTCAATGCCGCCTCGCCGATTTCGGCCCGCAAAACTCGGTTGTTTGTACCTATTTGCCGCAACTTTGATAAGGATGCCCCACTGCAAGACACCCTCGATTTCAACCATCAAGTGTTTGCTGAAGACAAAGCGATT
>CAZFWL010000174.1:0-6377 GCA_964522775.1 uncultured Halomicronema sp. | reverse complement strand
CCCAGCTGAAAGGCTTAGAACTGACCTTTGATCTCAGCCCAGCGCTGCCCCGACAGATTATTTCTGACCGCGATAAGCTGTGGCAGGTATTGGTCAACCTGTGTAGCAATGCCATCAAATTTACCGAAGCGGGTCGCGTGACACTAAGAGCCGATGTCCGCAACCAGACTGAAATCGATGCCAAAACAATTCGTGTGAATCTTGGCTTTGAAATCGAAGATAGTGGCCAGGGCATTGCTGAGGAAGAACTGGTCAATCTGTTTCAGCCGTTTTACAAAACTCAGTCAGGTCACCAGAGTGGCCAAGGCGCAGGGCTTGGTCTGGCTGTGAGCCAAAAATTTTTGAACTTATTGGGCAGCGGCATCACCGTCAACAGTACCCTCAACCATGGCAGTTTATTTAAGTTCAATCTTTGGGTAATGGTGGGCCACAAAACGATGGCTGAGCGCTCTCCCCTAAGGCCTACGTCATCGCCCCCTCAGCCTGCGTCGACTGCACCTCATCGCATTCTCATCGTCGATACGCAATCTCAAGCTCACTATCGACTGAAGCAATTTCTCTCGCCCTTGGGTTTTGATTTGCGTACTGCCAATAGTGCTCATGAAGCTGTGGCCCTATGCTCAGCATGGCATCCACATCTTCTGTTTATTGACTTGCCAGAGGCGATCGTCAACGGTCAATCCATCGTTCAACATATTCACCAATCAGTCCAAAAGGAAAACCCTGTTCATTCAGGAGAATTCGGTTCACTCACGAAGGTGATTATGCTGGTGGGCCAGGACCAAGAACCTTCAACGCTTGGCCGAACCGCTAACGACTTTGATGACGTATTGTATGGGCCGATTCAAGACGCTGATTTGCTGGCCATCTTGACCCAGCATCTCGACTTTTCTCACCCCACTGCCAACCCTGTGACCTCGCCCTTTTCTCATGCTCCCTCATCAACCTCCACAACATCAGGCCAGTCAGGGCATACAGCCCTCGAGCAGATGTCTGAGTCGTGGCGACAACAGGTTTATCAAGCCGCATTAACTGGGTCCGATGAAAAGCTAGCTTCGCTAGTGGCTCAGCTCCCTGCAGAACAGCTACCTCTAGCTCAGCGACTCAATACACTGATAGAAAATTTTCAATTTGACCAAATCATTGCTCTTTTTAATACTCAGTAGTTCATTCCTAGGTTTATTTGTATAGTGATGATTGCGTTCCCTCTACCAATCAGCTTTTTGCACGTCCTCAAAAATTGAAGAAGCCTTAAACTATTTAGTCGTAATCCTAAGACACCTAGCTTTGGTCAGAAAATAAAATATGCAATTTTGTAAATTTCTGACTTGCGATCTGAATAGGCTTCCGCTAGATCTCGCCCACGAAACTCAAGATTCCTAATTCATGAATCAAATATTTAGACTTTGAATTTCAATAATCCCTCGAAAAGATGAAAATTTATCGTTATGGAAGCAATATTTAAATACCACTCAAAAAAAGAGATTCTAGTTGTTGACGATACACCTGATAACTTACGCTTGTTGTCGGCAATGCTAAGCAAACAAGAGTATGAGGTGCGTAAGTCGCTGAATGGAAAAAATGCTATTCAATCAGTTAGGGCTGATGCTCCTGATCTGATTCTGCTCGATATTAAGATGCCTGGTTTAGACGGTTATGAAACCTGCAAATTGTTAAAGGCAGACCCCATTACTCAGGCAATTCCTATTATTTTTATTAGCGCCTTAGACGATGCTCTTGACAAGGTGAGGGCCTTTTCGATTGGTGGTGCTGACTATGTCAGTAAGCCATTCCAAGAAGCAGAGGTTCTAGCCCGAATTAAGCATCAGCTGAATTTGCGAGATTTACAGTTACAGCTTGAAATTCAGAATCAAGAACTCATTCAGTCTAATCAAGAGCTGGAGCAGTTTGCGCAGATTGTTTCACACGATTTGCAGCAACCATTGCAGAGTGTCATTGGATATGCCAAGATCCTTGACTTGAAATTTGCCGATCTACTTAATACGTCTGATGCAAGTCAATATCTAAAAAATATTTTAGATGCTGGCACTCGTATGAATAGACTGATTAAAGACTTGCTGAGCTATGCCACTGTTGGGAAAGAATCTGAAGCCTTAGTCTCGGTTGATTGTAATCGAGTTTTAGCGGAAGCGATTTGTAATTTGAATCAGCTAATTGAAGAGAAACAGGCGAAGCTCACTTATTCAGGCATGCCGACGGTCTTTGGCAAAGAGGTACAGTTAATTCAGCTTTTTCAAAATCTGATTGGCAATGCCCTTAAGTTCACAAAGCCTGGGATAAAGCCTGAAATCACCATTACTGCTTCTCTGGAACTCGATGATGGTTGGCTGTTTACTTTTCAGGATAATGGAATTGGTATCGACTCTACCAAGACCAATATGATTTTCAACACATTTCAGCGGCTACACAACAACAGCGAATACCCTGGCTCTGGTATCGGTTTATCAACTTGTAAAAAGATTGTTGAAAGCCATTCTGGAGATATCTGGGTTGAATCAGTTGAGGGAGTGGGGAGTCAATTCTTTGTAAAAATTCCTGCGTATAAATAATTTGGGGCAGCGTTGTCTCCAAATTCCGTGAAAACTGCATCAGTTTCCTTGGCTGGAGTTTCCGTGTTTGGCACGTTAACAGTCATGTCTAATGGTTTAACGGTTTACAAACTAAATGTCTGAGATCAGCCACTGGCTTAAGTTGTTATTTCGGTGAGCCAGAGCGACTATAACTTTTATTTGGCAGGCTGTTGATCCTTGAAGTCTTAGCCTTAAAGTTTGCTGTATTTCTCGCCATACTGCTGCCAGTTTGGGCATTAAGGATACAGCGTTTGCCCATGATTGGTACCCACCTGTATATAGGGGCGACCCTCTACCTCACGGAGGGGAACGCGAGGATTCGCCAGTAAATCGTGCAGCCGATTTTGCACCCCATCCCGAATAGCCTCGTCACTCCAGCCGACTCGAACTTGTAGATTGTCAAACCCGAGGGCGTGCCAGGTTTCGTCATTTGCCTGGGTGAGATCGAGATTGCGGATGCCGACGTAAGCGTTGCCAATGGAACGATCGCCCGCCTCAATGGGCCGACCATTTCGCTCCGTCAGGGAATATTCCCCATGGGGACCGTCGCCGCCCTCTTCGGGGCGAATGATGTAGCCGTCGCCGATGTCGCCCGTGAAGGTATTGAAGCCTGCGACAAAGTTGGTGCCATCGTCAGCGCGATACCCCACTTCCAGCGCCCCCGTGCGAAAGCGATCACCATACTCACCCAAAATGCCAATCGGGTCGAAATCGTTCTCAAAGCGTAAATTAAACGCCCCAACATTCAGCCCCAGGCCAATGTTGCCTTGGCTGGTGTTGTACGTATCGTCGTAAAACGTGGCGTAAAGGCTCACGCTGTTGGTGCGCTGGGTGTTGTTGGCGGCTAGTGACCAGTCATAGTCTTCAGGCAGCGATCGCACGCCGCCAAAGCCATGGGTGAGGCCCACCGTGACCTGACTTTCCCAACCTGGCTCCGCCGTTTCGATATGCGACAGGTTGCGATAGCCTGACCAGCTTATAAACGACTCCAGGTTGTCCGGATTAGCCCGCACAAACCCGCCTGCATTAAAACCCACGCGATTGCCCTGAGTCCCAAACTGATAGCTTAGGCCCGCCCGTACCCCTGTGGCGATATTGGCGGTTTGATCCACCGATAATTGAGCAACGAGCAGGGGGGCAAACATCGACAAGTCTCCACGCTAGGAAATCGGCTACAACCAAAGGCATAGTCCAGTGCTCACTGGTGAGCATCGCTTGTATGTAGACGACGTTCCCTGGCCACTTCAGAGTTCCATCAACGCCTAGTAAGGCTCTACTGGCCTGGGTTGGTCGGAGCTGGTGGACGGTTAGCCAGCTCGGTTAGTTGATTTTGTAATGCCTGATAATCGGCACGTGACAGGGCGATCGCGGGACTCTGAGACGGTGTAGCCGCTGCTCGTTGTTCCAAAGGTGCGAGAGCGATCGCGAGTTGGGTTTGGTATTCCAAAATTTCCACACTTGAGAGCAAGTCACTGAGGCCGTAGATTAAGCGGCGAATGTTTTCGCGCACTTCTGGGTCACCCGTGATTTCGTCAATATCGGACAACACCTTCTGCGCCCCCTGGAAGACATCCCGCGCAGATTCCAGAGATTGCTGAATTAGCAACACATTATCCGGTTGGTTGATGGCTCCAGTTAACGTACTTAGGTCAATCGCCGCATCACGAAAATAGCCAGAAGCTTCTGCCGCGTTGGCCGATAGGGTCCGCAAATCTTCCAACAATTGTGGATCTTCTAGCTCAGTCGCTAGCTGGTTAAGAATGCTGGACAGCTGTTCGGTGCCCTGACTGATGTTGGTCAGTGTCGATGTAATGTTGACGCGATTGGCATCTAGCAGCGTGCGCACCTCCGTCGCCGTTAGCTGAATTTCCTGTGCGGCAGCAGCAGCGCTCGTGGTGGCCGCTTGGACCGAATCACTCAGCGGTGCAACCTCGGACTGGGCGGTAATGGTTAACGTCGTCAGTTCCTCGGCCAGTTCCGTGGCCTGAGCAGTAAAGTCAGTCGTGTTAGCTAGCGTCTCCTTAAAGCCATCCATCAGCTCTGGATCGGCCAAGGCCGCTGCCAGGCTGTCTGCTGACTCCAGCAGTGAGGCATAGCTGACGCCGGTTATGCCCACTAGGACTTCGCCATCGCAGACAATCACCTCGGGCTCACAATCATTGCCAAATGGACTGATGGCTTGTTCGGCCTCGGTCAGATTCGTCATCGGCGTGATGTCAATCGTTGTTTCACCAATGAAGCCAGACTGATTAGCGGCAATGCGGAGATTTTCTTTAGGAATGCGCAGGCTGGACTGGGTGATTTCTAATTGCACCTCAACCTGGTTACTGGTCGGATTGATGCCGACAACACGCCCCACGGGCACGCCGCGATACAGCACGGAAGTGCCCGCCTGCATCCCCAGCGTGTCTTCAAAAATGATGGTCATATCGTAGTTACGGCTGCCAGGGCTAAGTCCCCGTAACCAGAGCACCAGTCCCCCAAAGAGTCCGACCCCGACCAAAATCAATAATCCAACCGAGCCTTCTCGAACTGCTCTTGCTCGCATCTCAACGCTCCGTCACCATGTCGCTTACAAAGGCATTCATCGGTCTTACTCCTGATTACTGCACCAGTTGAATCGGGCCTTCTACATTGCCACTGAAAAATTGTCGTACAAATGGATTGTCCGTTTCATCAATTTCGGTGATGCTGCCATTCCATTGAATTTGGCCTCGGTGCAAGAATATCACCCGGTCTGCCGTCCGGCGGATCGTGCTGTCTTGGTGGGTGACGATGACGTAAGAACTACAGCCGTGCCCATCGTGGATATTACGAATCAGGTCTTCGATGACGGTAGACGCAATGGGGTCCAATCCCGCCGTCGGTTCATCGTAAAGCAGAGCGGCTGGGCGATCGGTCGGATTTTGTGGATTAGAGACGATCGCCCGGGCAAAACTCACCCGCTTACGCATCCCTCCCGAGAGTTCTGCCGGATAGCGATCGGCAATCCCTGGTAACCCCACCATTTCCAACACTTCTTCCACCAAGCCGTGAATCTGGCGATGGGAGAGGGTGGAATGTTGATACAACAAAAAGCCCACATTTTCTTCGACGGTCAACGAGTCAAACAGTGCGGCCTGCTGAAACACCATGCCGATGCCCACCGGGTCTTGAGCGTCTTCGATGAGGCCCACCCGCCGCTGACCAGCGATGTAAATTTCCCCCTCGTCGGGCGGCAACAAACCCGCAATGATCCGAAGAATCGTTGATTTTCCTGTACCAGAGGGGCCGATTACGGCGACAGCCTCACCGTGATGAATCGTCAAATCAAGGTTATCGACCACGCGATTTGACCCAAAGGTTTTAGAAATTCCCCGCAGCTCGATCAACGGCGCGGTTTTATCATAGTCGGCGGTGGCCGCAGCAGAGGGCTCAAATAGCTGATCGGTCATGGGCTAGCTCAAACGGGTCGCAGAGACATCAAAGCAGACTTAGAACGGTAGGGACAGGTCACAAACTGACCGATTTTATCTTCACACCTCTTCTGATTAATGCTAAAGATTAACAGGTTGAATTGATCCCAACATTCGATTGAGTTAACCCAGCTCTGAGATATGATGCGTCGCAGTCTCCTTCTGTCAGTCTTCATCATGGACTGAAGCGTTATGGAAGCCACTCGGTAGGACATGTTCTTTAACTCGCTGAACAAATCGTTCTCTCAAATGCTGCGCCGGGTGCGCCATGAAACGCCCTGGCTGACCCCAGAGCCGCCCCGCCGGGTGAACCGCTGGTTCAAATGGTTGG
>CAZFWL010000173.1:1862-6387 GCA_964522775.1 uncultured Halomicronema sp. | reverse complement strand
GACAATAGAGGCATGAGCGGTCAGTATTTATCTAAACCCCTGACGCCATATTGGCGTCAGGGGTTGTTTATTGAGCGATAAAGCGATCAACTTAGCCCTTTTATACGGCTATGTATTTGGGAGAGCAGTGGCCTGTAGGAAGGTGTCTCTAGCGGACACGGCTATCTTGTTCCGTATCGTCGGCCCAATCTGTGGGCAAATAGCCGGTCGCTTCATCCCAGCGGTCTTCGTCGTCATCGTCTGTCCCTTGAGGACTAATGTCTAGCCTCATGTGATCACCCATCACGGCGGTATCAGGCAAGGTGACGGGAATCTCCCGCAGAGCCGCCAATACTGCGGTAGCGGATTCATAGCGCTGAGAAAAGTCATAGCGCACCATTTTGCTAATTACCGTCCCTAAAGTGGGGTGGAGGTCAGGAACGCAATACTGCCAAATCACATCGCCGCGATCGTCATATTGCAGCTTATAGGGTGAAATGCCCGTCAACGCCTCGATCGCCGTAATGCCAATTGCGTACAAATCGCTGCTAAAGCGGGGCATTCCTGCCGACTGCTCACTGGGCATATAGCCCTTGGTGCCAATACCAATCGTTGATGTGACATGAGGTTCAGCGGCCGCTAGTTGATTAGGCAATTCCTTAACTGAGCCAAAATCGATGAGCACCAGGCGACCGTCACCCGCCCGCCGAATCAGGTTAGAAGGTTTGATATCTCGATGAATTACGCCTTGCTGGTGAACGAATTCCACCACTGGCAGAATATCAAGCAAGAAATTCATCACCCAGGCAGCAGATTTGGGATGGCGCGAACTAAGTTCGTCTTTGAGCATGTTGCCCTCGATGAGCTCTTCTACAAGGTAGAAAGACACACCGGTTTGGAAGTGGGCGAGTAATCGAGGAATTTGATGGTGATGCCCCAGACGCTCTAGGGTTTGAGCTTCGGCAATAAACAGCCGGTGAGCTAACTGATGCGATTTGGGGTCGTCGCTCAGAATACGGAGTCGTTTCACCACACAGAGCGGATTGCCCGGGCGCTGGGTATCGGCAGCGGTATAGGTTTCGCTAAAGCCTCCAGCACCGAGAACCGCTTGTACTTGATAACGAGCAGCCAAAATAGTCCCCACTACTTCAGCTTGGCGGGCTTCTAACAAATCTTGAAATTCTTCTTCCTGGCTGATGATTTCTTGCACGATCGGCGACGTCGCATATTGTGCGAGGGTCTGGCGAAAACGCTGTTTGCGGAACTGTTCACTAATCAGACTGGCAATGCTGTAGGAGCTGCCCGTCGCCAGCAGGGCAATCGTAACCCCCGCAATGGGTAAGAACACGCTGAATCCGGCAAAGCCAATGAAACTAATGACCAGCCAGCTGACTCCCGCGATCGCCGTCCACATGAGACGGGGAAGTGTGCGATCGTGACGCACTAGCAGCAACAAAAAGCCAGTACCGACCACGAGCAAAAAGCCAGCGCGCCATCGAGGATCGGGCAACCAAGTCTGTACAGCTGCCCCCGCCTGTAATGTGGCAATATCATTGGCCAAAATTTCAACGCCAGGCATTTTCGACGGATAGCCTGCGCTTTGGGCAAACGGTACGCTGTGAAAATCTTGATGGACGTCAGCAGTTGAGCCAATCAGCACAATCTTGTCCTGAAAGGCAGTCCCCGAGTCCAGATAATTTTCCCAAGGATCGCGATCCAGCACATACCAAAAGGGAATGTGCTCAAAGGTCTGGACCGGACCGTGAAACTGAATGCTGTCCCCGCGATCAGGCGGCAGTGATATTTGAGCCGCTGCTAACGTCGCTTGCGCGAAACTCTGCTGGGTCGCGAAGGGCGATGCCCCGTCATCACCGAGGTTGGCAACGAACGGCGATCGCGCCAGCTCCTCAAAATAGGTATGTCCCTGGCGGTGAATCCGACCATCCAGTTCCAGAGGAAAATTAATATTGCCGAGATGGACGCCAGTCTGGCGGAATTGTTCGAGGGGCAGGGTGGGTTGAAAGATCATTCCCTGACGAGTCTGATTTTCGCCGGACACCATGGCAAGGGTGACGCGATCGCCATACTGCTCCAGTACCTGCGTCAAGCGATCATCATCGGCAGGGCCATAGGCACTGTCCGTCGCCAAAATCACATCGAGAGAAACCGCCTTAGCTCCCGCTGATAGTAAGCGTTCAATGACAATGGCGTACGCTTCTCGCTGCCAAGGCCACTGTTGAATCGGTGCTAAATCGGCATACCGCACCGGATCGCTACGATAATGCTCGACCTGCGATAGCGACTCCTCATCAATCGCCAAAATCACAATATCGTCGGGGGCTGGCCGTGGGCCTCTCAGTTCAAAAAACAGCGTTTGCACCTCACGCTCCCACTGCGCCAACAAAGGGCTATTAAAAGCCGTCACTAGCGCTGCCAAGGACAAGCAGCCACCCGCTAGCAAGGTTTGCCACGGTAGTTGAAAAGGCAAACGACTAGCATTCGTTTTTGACTGAGTAACAGTTTCAGAATGGGGCATAAAGCGTCGTGTCCGGGGGCGTCTGCTTGCGATGTAGATGCTGATTACAACACGGGACGATCTGACTGAGGAGCGTGAGGCGGCTGCACACAAGGCATGTCGTCAGACTAATGACACGCACCGTATTAATAGTGAAAGCGCTGTATCAGATTGTAGATGCTCCTATCCCCATCGTCAGGTAGCCAGTCAGTCAATTATTCGTATAAGCGCTCATCCTTATCGATGAGCCTGCCAACTGCATATCAGTAACCTTTTCAGCACACACCACCGCCCTTTAAACATCCTCTGGGGGCTCAACTCGCGGATGCTCACCCATGTATGCTAAACAGGTCGATTATTCAATAGCGGCTAACTGGAACGTCACGCTGGGGAGATGCTTGAACCACCCACCAAAATGGTACGGGAGCAACATTCCCTCAAGACGGGTGCAAACCTAACCGCATTGTGCCTACATGGCGGCATGAAAATTGATGTCTGGAAAGCTGGTCGCACGATGAACTATCCGTCGGCCAGCCATTAAGGAATATCCTGTGATGATTGATTGTGTAATTGAAAATGCTGCGTTGGTAGGGCGTTCTGGTTTGTGGGCGATCGCGCTGCAAGACGGCCACATCGCCGAAGTCCAGCCAACGCTATCCGTTGCTGCTCACACAACAATCAATGCCCAAGGACAACTGCTCATACCGGGTTTGGTGGATGGCCATATTCATTTAGATAAAGCATTTCTGTTAAAGCAAGCGCCTGCTAGAGCCGGTGACTTTGCCGAAGCTTTAGCCACGACGTTGCAATTAAAGCACCAGTACACCATTGAAGATATTCAACAGCGAGCCAGAAAAGTCCTAGAGCAGGCGATCTCGTTCGGCATCACGGCAATGCGTAGCCATGTTGAGGTCGATCCGATTTTAGGCCTGAAATCCATGTCAGCATTGTTGCCTTTGAAAGAGGAATATCAAGCTGGCATTACCTTACAGCTAGCCGTATTTGCTCAAGAGGGCATTACCAATCAACCCGGAACCGCGGCGCTATTGCGAGAGGCGATGGCAATGGGAGGTGATGTGATTGGCTCGGCTCCTTATGTGGATCCTGATCCCCAGCGCAATATTGAAGTCATCTTTGACATCGCTGAAGAATTTGACTGCGATGTTGACTTTCATCTCGACTTTTTGGACGATGACGAACCGTTGCAGTTACCACTCGTGATTGCCGAAACGCGTAAGCGCCAGTGGCAGGGAAGGGTCTGTCTCGGTCATATGACAAAGCTAGCCAGCCTCCCGCCAGAACAGTTAAAGGCGCTCGCTGCCGACCTCCAGGATGCGGGCATTGCCATCTTGGCGCTGCCCGCGTCTGACTTGTACATGATGTCGCGACGCGATACCCATAACGTGCGTCGCGGTGTGGCCCCTTTGCACCAGCTCAGTGAGTGGGGCGTGACCGTGGGAACGGCAACCAATAATGTTCAAAACCTGTTTACGCCATTTGGTGATGGTGATGTGCTCAAAATTGCCACCCTGCTGGCCAATGTTTTGCAGTTGGGCACCACCCAACATCATGAATTTTGCCTCGATTTGGTCACCCGTCAGGGAGCGCAGGCAATCGGCATTCCTAACTATGGCGTCGAGCCCGGATGCGTGGCTGATTTAGTCTTGCTGGGGGCCCATTCAGCTTCCGATGCGATCGCCACCGCCACTCCCAGTCGCACCGTATTCAAGGCGGGTAAAATCGTAGCCAAAACTCAACTGCAGTCCCAGACTTTCTGGTCACCAGTAGCCGCCGGATAGGTGATTAATTAAGAGCTACAGCAACTCAAGCCGCTGTAAAGCAGACCGCGCCGCCGCCTTCTCAGCATCCTGTTTGCGTCGTCCCTGACCGCGACCGTAGATTTCGTCAGCGATCCGCACGATCGCGATAAATTCTTTGGCATGATCTGGCCCTGACTCATCCACAATCTCATAAGTGGGAATAGAGCCAGATCTCCCCAACGACCATTCCTGTAGCGCACTTTTTTCATTG
>CAZFWL010000173.1:1635-1852 GCA_964522775.1 uncultured Halomicronema sp. | reverse complement strand
CAGCCAAGTCATCCACGACTGACTCGAACAACGGAAAAACAAACTCGCGCACGGGCGGCACTTGTGACTGTTGATCGAGAAAATAAGCTCCGACTAACGCTTCAAAGGCACTGCTGAGCAAGCGGACATTAGTACGGCCACCGCTGCCTTCGACTCCTTTCCCCAGCCTGAGGTGGGATTGCAAAGAAAGTTGTTGAGCAAATTTGCCCAGCTGTGT
>CAZFWL010000173.1:0-1613 GCA_964522775.1 uncultured Halomicronema sp. | reverse complement strand
CGTCAGTTCTCCTTCTGGCTGATCGGGGTATCGAGCAAACAGAAACTCGCCACAGAGAAAGGTGAGAATCGCATCCCCTAAAAATTCCAGTCGTTCGTTGTCGCCTCCCGCATGCAGATGCTCCCGCGCATAAGACTTGTGAGTCATTGCCTGCAGGAACAGCGTTGCATTATCAAATAGAGGCAGACTTGCCATTACTTGTGTCCTTCACACTCAATATCTTCAAGCATGCGGCTCAGCAATTGCCACGAGTCGGTTCCATACGGCGCGCAACTCCACCAGCATGAGAACTTTGTCCCGGTGCAATGTAAGCGCCAGCTTCAGTTACTGAGACACCGCCGCCTCTGATATCGCCGAGTTGAGCATCAATTTCGTCATGGCCTCAATGTAATGCTCTTTGCTGAGGGGCATGAGGTCGTGACCATGCAACACAAATTGGGTCAGGCACATGTAGACGGCAGAACCGAGAATGATTTGAGCGATCGCCTGTGAATCGGCAAATCGAAATTCAGGATGTTGCTCCACATAATTCTGCATCTGTTGCAGACCGGGCCGCACGAGATACGTCACAAACGTTCTCGCCAGTTCTGGGAAGCGGCCTGATTCGCCGATGACAAGCCGTACAAAGTCTTGGTAATCATCGTCGTCAGCGATCGTATTCACCATCGAAGCCAGTAGCCGAGGCAAAGACTCTTCTGGTGGGCCGTCTAAAATTTCCGGATTAAATTTAATTTGAAAGCGTTCCCGCGCAATCTTTTGAACCAGCGCTCGAAACAAGCCTTCCTTATCTTGAAAATGGTTGTAAACCGTCGGTTTAGAGACCCCTGCCGTGGCCGCCACGCGATCCATACTCGTGCCCGCATACCCATGCGCCAGGAACTCCTGGAGTGCCCCATTCAAAATTTGGGTGGCTTTATCAGTTTTCGACAACGCAACGGTCATAGCTTAGGAAACACGAGTGATTTTCATTGATATTAACTGCTGCCCAGCATCCTGCAGGCAGGCGTCTTTAACTCATTCACGATAACGAACCTTGATGCAGGCTGTAGTCATTTGTTCACACAAGATGTTTCTGTCGGTTTGCTGAGCTTCCTCTAAACCCATCAGGATGACCAATTAAAACCGATGATTCACCGTGTTCAGAGGCGGATAGTTAGACGCCTATCGAATCTGCCCGCCAGGTTTCGTCTGACAATCGAGAATCCCTGAAGTCCTCTCAAATAGGAGAACTCAGAGATCGAATGACATCTATGCATTGCCGATATTAAAAACCAACGGTGATGTTTGGGCAGCAGCCTGATTGAGTATTCAATCAGGCATCGCTTACTTGTTTCTAGCTACCTTTACTTATCTGCCACATCAAGAATTGTTGAGTTGGCTGAATAGCGACATCCTCGATTCCATCATGGGCAAACACATAGTCCTTGTTTTGCCAGAGGGGAATGTAGGGCACATCAGCCTGTAAAAGCGCTTGGATATCCTGGATGATCGCATCGCGAGCGGCCGGATCTTGTTCCGATTGCTGAGCACTCACCAGTTCGTTGGCCTGCTCACTGTAGTAGAAAGAGCCATTGCCCTGGCTAGCGCCTTCTTCACAGAGAGTCGCTTCAGAG
>CAZFWL010000172.1:0-6413 GCA_964522775.1 uncultured Halomicronema sp. | reverse complement strand
CCGTTAGAATTCCGGCCTCCGGCATCTTCTGAGACTTCGGTTCGTCAGCGAGAACGGCGACTGACTGTCGTGCCGACGACGCCAGCCTCACCCCTAGTATTTCCGCCCGTTGATCGTGCCCATCGACCGCTGTGGTTGAAGTTGCTGTCGGTTGGGCAGCGAGCGTCCTTTGTTATTGCGGGTGTGACCGTAGCTGCGGCGCTGTCAGCCTATGCGGTTACCGTCGATACCAATCGCCGCTTATCTGTAGCGACGGCTGCTTTAGGGCAGTTACAAGATCATCAGCAACAGCTCATTACTGCGAACGCCGTCTTCAAGAATCATTTGGCCCAAACCGCCCTGGCGGCGATGGATGCCGGTACCCTACACCCCAAAGACGTCATTTTTCTTGAAATCACTGAACCCCCGACAGAGGCGATTCAGGCGATACCGGTTACTCCGACGCCAGCTGAGCTCGCCCCTGACCGTCGCTTTTTTCCCAAGGGCTATTAATCACCCTTGCGCTTGAGGTTTGCCTATGGGCTCTTCCCGCACTGCTAGACGCCATCGTCGTTCGCCGCAGCGACTGGGGTCGCGACGTCAATCCGCGCCGTCAGCACCGCCATCGCGATCGCCGCAACAACGGGCTCGCTTGGCTCGTCGCATTGCTTTGGTGTGGGGATGCTTGCTGCTAGCCGTTTTCGGCCTGGCTGTGCGACTGGGATATCTGCAGCTGGCCCAAGGCGATGTACTGAACGAAATGGCCCGTACCCAACAGGCCCGACGGCTCGATCTGAACGTCACTCGTCGTCCCATTGTCGATACTCAAGGCACTCCCTTAGCCGTCGACCGGATGGTCTATACGTTATACGGCCACCCCGCCCTGTTTCGCCAGCCGATTGGCGTCGTGGCGCAAACCCTTGCCCCCGTGGTTGATTTACCGGCGACGGCTCTGACTGAACAGTTGAAGAGTCAATCTACTGGCGTCCGGCTGGTCGATGATTTATCGGAAGACACTGCCCGCCGCATTCAGCAGTTGCGCTTAGACGGCCTGGAACTCATCCCCGTCCAGCAGCGTTTCTATCCGCAACAGGATTTATTCTCTCAAATTGTCGGCTTCATCAACTTAGAAGGCGAAGCTCAGACAGGCCTAGAAGCTGAGTATCGCGATCGTCTCCGACTGCCCGAACCTAAACTCCCGACGGTAGTAGGGCCGACCTTGCCGGTATCGAGCTTGCCCACTGAGTCGGCTCCGCAGCAAATGCAACTTACCCTCGACAGCCGATTGCAGCGGGTGGCTCAAGAGGGCTTGCGCCAGACCCTTCGACAATTTGCCGCCAAGCGGGGCACCGTTATGGTGATGGATGTTCACACGGGGGCGCTCAAAGCGCTGGCAGTGGAACCCACCTTTGACCCCAACCGTTATTTTGATGCGGACCTAGCGTGGCTCAAAAATTGGGCCATCACTGATCTATACGAGCCGGGTTCGACCTTTAAGCCCATTAATATTGCGATCGCCTTGGAAGCGGGAGTGATCGCGCCAGACGACACGATTTATGACGAAGGTCAAATTCAAATTGGCGAATGGACGATTCAAAACTCCGATTATGAAGCCTCCGGTCGCAGCGGCACTTTGAGCATCACCGAAGTGCTGAAATATTCCAGCAACTTGGGCATGGTACACATCATGGACAAAATGCCAGCCGCTGATTTTTATAGCTGGCTTGAAAAGCTTGAACTGGATCAGCCCACTGGTATTGGACTGGCGGCGGAAAATGCGGGCCCGTTGAAAGATCGCAATCAGTTTGTTAACAGCTACGTAGACACGGCCACGGCATCCTTTGGGCAGGGCATTGTCCTCACGCCGATGAAATTGCTGCAGCTGCAAGCCGCGATCGCCAACGGCGGCTATTTGGTCACGCCTACCGTTGTCGAAGGCATGTTCGACGGTCAGGGAAATCCCACTTGGCAGCCCACGCCGCAAACGCCCAAGCAGGTCTTTTCCCCAGAGACAACAACGGCCGTCTTAAAGATGATGGAAGCAGTGGTGGCCGACGGTACAGGGAAGCCCGCTCAGATTCCCGGCTATCGCATCGGTGGCAAAACCGGCACTGCCCAAAAGATTGACGGCTTTGGAGGCTATGGGGCTGGGCGCATCACCAGTTTTGTCAGTCTGTTACCAATTGAGCAGCCCCGCTTTGTCGTGCTAGCAGTGATTGACGAGCCCGCTGGGGACGATGCTTATGGCTCGACCGTCGCGGCTCCGCTCGTGAAAACGGTGATGGAATCACTGGTGGTATTGGAAGGGGTACCGCCCTCGGCACCGCAAGCATTGAATGGGGTCCTTTCTCCCGAATAGTCCGCCAGTGCATGGTTTCTCCAGACTTCGAGGGCTGATGTTGGTGCGGGTAAGACCACGCTAGTCGGGTTTAGAGGGCATCAACCCACTGGCAAATGAGATCGCCCAATGCCTGCACCTCTGTTTCCAAGGTGAAATAGTGGACGCAAGCCCGTACACAGTGAGGATGCAGCAAAATGCGCAACAGAGTATTGTCTGCTTCTAAGTCTTTGACCAGCTGTACGTGGTGGGCCGGACTCGGTTGTCCATCAGCCGCCAAGATTTCAAACGAGACCAGCCCTGATTGGGGGGGCATCGCCGTCACTGGGCGAATTTTGGGATGGGCCTGTAGCTGTGCCCAAAGCTGACGACTCAGCTCACAAAGCCGGTGCCAACGGTCAGCGGCGGTGCCCCCCTGTTGATGCCAGTCGAGCGCCGCTTGCAGGCCAGCCATCAAGGGATAGTCGGACGTGGCAACTTCGTAGCGCTGGCCATTCGGCTTCCAGCCGGTGGGGTTTGCCTGGGCATCGGTGGTAATGCTGCGCCAACCGATAAACGTAGGCGCGATCGCATCCCTCGCCTCTGGTCGTACGTAGAGCCCGCCTAAGCCGGCTGGGCCACAGCACCATTTGTGTCCGGTAAAGGCATAAAAATCCACTTCGGAGGCGGTCAGATCGAGAGGCATCATGCCTACAGACTGGGCCGCATCTACCAACACCCAAATTGGGTCAGGCGTGTGGGTATGGCAGAGCCGCACGATTTCCGTCAGCGGCAAGAGTTGCCCGGTATTCCACAAAATATGGCTGATCACGAGCATCCGGGTGCGAGGCTGGAGCGCGGCCTCAATGACTGCTACCGGATCGCCCCCCTGGGCCGTCGCTAACACCCGGCACACATCTACTGCTACTTGAAACCGGCGACTGATTTCCTGTACGGCAGCGATGACGCCAGGATGCTCGCAGTCCGTCAGCAGAATGCGATCGCCTGCCTGCCAATCCACCCCCCAGAGGGGAATGTTGCAGCCCACGGTCACATCTTCCGTCAGAGTGATGGTTTCCGCTGACACCGTCAACAAATCGCCAAACCTTTGCCGCATGGCCATCGCCGACTGCTGAATCCACTGATTAGTGCGGCCAGAAAAAGGGCCTTCGGTCTGGAGCGTCAAATGGGCTTCAGCGATCGCGGTAAGGGCACTCTGCGGCATCGGCCCCTGTCCCCCAAAGTTGAAGTAGCGCTTATTTGCTAGCGCTGGCAACTCAGCCCGCAAAGTCTGCAAACGGGCTGCGAGGTCGGAAGAAGCGCTCAACACCATGATGCTCAAAGGAATCAACCTTTTCACTCTACCAGGCGAATTTGTGTGCCCGAGTAGTCGGGGATGCTGATGGCGGTTCCTACCGACTCCGAATCCCGAGCGATCGCCCGCAGCCAATCCATAATGGGGTATAACTGTCAATAGGCTGTATTCAGTAGTTTCAACTCGACAAAACTCTGAAATCCTTACAGCGTTCAGTTTTGCGTAGCTCCAGCGGTGTCATAGTGTTTGCCGGACGATTGGATAGTCAGATGCCTCAGCAGCGGCCTAGTCAGGTCGTGATAGTGAGGGTATGTGAAGCATTGAGTCGTTTTGCCAGCCTGTGCCAGCAACCGCTTAAACGCTTGACGCCATGTAATCCTCATCGTTTCCACTTTGTCAGTTAGCGACCCCTTTCCACACCAGATGATGGCAGGGGTTGGCAGCTTAAAACCCCTGGCTGAGTCGCGTCGCTTGTCTGATCAAGATTCGTCGTTAATATCCGAAGCTAAACCTTACTGGGTTACAGACTTTTTGTTGCTGCAGTATCAGCGATGTTCGCGCCGGGCCTACCTCGATACCCATCGCGATCGCACTGAAGCCGATCCACCCAGCGATTACTTACAAAAGATCAAACAAGACAGCACTGAGCATCGTCGGACAGTGTTGGAAGATTACATCGGCTTTCAGCGGCCGGAGTATGCTCCTAGAGATTGGCGGGCTGGGGCTCAGGCGACTGCCACACTAATGGCTGCTGGCGCTGACTATATTGTGGGTGGGGTGCTGATTGGCGCGATCGAGCCCGATGTTTATCTGGTGAGCTGCCCTGACATTCTTGTGAAGCAGGGCGGTTGGTCCCTTTGGGGCGATTGGCAATATGCCCCAGTGGATATCAAACTGGGCAAAAAGCCGAAGCTCGATTATCAAGTCGTGGCAACTTACCACGCTTACGTTCTGGCCCATACCCAGGGCAACTGGCCCCACGAAAGTTGGTTAGCCCTCCGTGAAGGCCGCTACCATTCCGTCGATCTCGATCAACAGTTGCCTAAGTTTGGCGAGGTGCTGAACGCCTGTCTGCTAGATTTGCGCCAAGCGGTTGCCCCAGAAGTCTTTATCTCCCATAGTCGCTGCGATTTGTGCCATTGGTTTAGCCAGTGCTATCAAGCTGCTAGCGCGACAGCCCACCTCTCGTTACTTCCGGGGGTGACCCCTGCCCGCTACACCCACCTTAAAGCGCAGACGCTCACCACGCTGACGGATTTAGCTCAAGCCCATCCCAAACAACTGGCTTATTTGCCTGGATTTGGCGATACCGTGGCGGAAAAGCTCATCCACCAAGCCCAGGCCACGCTTTATAACCAAGCGATCGCTCGCACTCCCGCCGATCCCGATGAAGCGTTTGTGTTATCGCCCAAAGACCTGCCGAGCGCCGAGGTAGAACTGTACTTCGATATTGAAGCGGCCCCTGATGTCGATGTTATTTATCTGCACGGGGTGTTGGTGGTCGATCATCGCCAGCAAACGGAGCAGTTCCATGCGTTACTGGCGGAGTCGCCGGAGCAAGAACAAGACGCTTGGGAGCAGTTTTTGGATTTGGTGCTGCAATATCCCCAAGCGCCGATTTATCACTTTTGCCCCTATGAAGCGCAGACTGCCCGCAAACTGACCCAGCTTTATCACTGCTTAGGACCAGCGGACTTACAAAGGTTACTGCGGCGCTTTGTCGATATTCACTGGTGCGTGACGGAGGCGGTGACTCTGCCCGTTGAAAGTTACGCGCTGAAGCACATTGCTCGCTGGATGGGGTTTGAATGGCGCGATAGCGACGCCAATGGTGCTCAATCGATCTGCTGGTATAACGACTGGCTCTCGACGGGCGATCGCGCTCACCTCAACGCGATCTTGCGCTACAACGAAGATGACTGCCGCGCCACGTACCATGTCAAACATTGGCTGACGGAATTTGCCAAGCCTCACTGGCAAGCTGCCCAGATTCCCTATCTCACCGCTTCGGCCTAGGCCGCAAACATTTTCTCAGGAAATGTTTGACAAAGTGCCCATTCAAAGACAATATAAAGATCGCCCAAATCAAGGGCCTGTAGTTCAATTGGTTAGAGCACCGCCCTGTCACGGCGGAAGTTGCGGGTTCGAATCCCGTCAGGCCCGTTTAACTTATACGTCAAGGCTGTGTTGTCTAAACGGCAATGTTTTAAGGGTTGGCATTAAAGAGCAACGGTTGGACTGAGAAAGCTTAAGCAGTCACGTTTGCAATGCTGTCCATCTATCTGCCGAATTCTACTCATTCTTTTTGGCTTCCCAAGTTTCAATCAAGGTGTCCTAACCGCGTTTGCATCTGCATCCTCATTCCGGCTTACAGCAGCGATCGCTCGTGACTACCAGTCCTTAACCAACTGGTTTGCCGGCCCGATTTTCAATGAGATAAGGACTTTTACATTGAAGGCAGTGAAATAACTTTACTTAATTCACGTCATAATTTACCTTTATAGATGTTGCGCTGTATGAAGCTGTTTGCCCAATGCATGACAGTCGCCCGAAACGTACAGCACAGCAAGGACTGTATCTTAATTACTCCCGATTACGATGATGCAATCTGTCGTTACGAGAATGGCGGTATGGCTGTTGGCTGAGGTGGTACTAACCGCGTTGGGTACTGATGACATTGCTGATTATGGCGAATATGTCTTCAAGGCCAAAAGCCTTTTACCTTCTCAACAATCGACCCTGTCGGAATATATCTGTGCCAACGGTATCTGCACGCCGCGTCCCATCAATTACAGCCTTGAC
>CAZFWL010000171.1:0-6424 GCA_964522775.1 uncultured Halomicronema sp. | reverse complement strand
CCGAAGAATTGATACTGACTTTGTCAGCTCCCGCCCTTAACAATTGTTTGATCTGTTCTAAGGAATTGATGCCGCCGCCCACTGTGAGGGGAATGAAAACCTGATCAGCGGTCCGATAAACCACGTCGAGCAATATGCCTCGGTCTTCGTGGGTAGCCGTAATGTCTAAAAATACGAGTTCATCAGCCCCCGCATCGTTATAAGCCTGCGCCAGTTCAACTGGGTCACCAGCATCGCGTAAATCCACAAAGTTGACCCCTTTGACAACCCGTCCGGCATTCACATCCAGACAGGGAATGATTCGCTTTGCCAGCATAACTACTCACCGCAGCCACCCATTGAGGGTAGGAATTTATTTTCGCTATCTACCTTAGTCCAGGATGGCGCAAGACGCTGATAAACTGTGGATTGGTCGGTATTAGAGCCGATGACAAACTTCTCATTTTCAGGTGGTTAGGTTAGGCATGGCCTTAGAAATTGGACAACAGGTGAAAGTTCTACGGTTGCGCGATCGCGTCTCATCAGATGTCGCTGATCGGCTCGGCAAAACTGGCGTCGTTCGCGAATTCAAAATGGTGGATGGTAGTGGCGTCGGAGCTGTTGTTGAGTTTGATAGCAGCTATTCAGCTTGGTTTTTTGAAGACGAATTGTCCCCAGTTCAATAATTGAATAGATTGAACTTGGCGTTACTCAACAGATAAGACCTGTGCCTCAAATTTTGACTTTCCTTGGGCAATCGCGCAGCAGCTGTGCGATCGCGTCCGTCGCTTTCGCGCGGCAATTAGCGCAGCAGGGGGCACGAGTCCTCTGGATTACTCAGGACAGTGGGCCGCTGCCAGCTACTCTATGGGGCCAATCGTTATCGACCGAGGCCCAAGCTCTTGGCGCAAATTTGTGGACGCTGCAAATTCAGTCGGCGCAGCTACTCGAAAAAAGCTGGGAAGTCGTCAAAGGCATTGAGGCGCAGTACTTGCGCAGTCCTTTGCTGAAGCAGGTCTTTGGGCAAGAGCTGGTGTTGTTGCCTGGTATGGAAGACGCGTTGACGCTAGATGCCATTCGCGTGCTGTATGACAGCCAGGCGTACGACTATCTGATTGTGGACGGAGTCGCCACTAAAGCTTCTCTACGCATGTGGGGTTTGCCGGAGCAGATGGATTGGTATATTCGGCGCTTTCAAAAGGTGTTGGCTGAGTCGGAGTTGGCCCAAGCGCTATCGCCATTCATTCAACCCATTGCGGGCGCTGTCCTCAATATCAGTGGTAGTCAAGAATCCATCAATCAGCCAGTTCAGCAAGCCCGGAATTTTCTCGAGGCGGGGCGACAGGTGGTGCAGTCAGCAGCACATCATCTGAGTTTTTTGGTCACCACGGCAGAGCCTGCGGATGCGGACATGGCTCGCTACCTTTGGGGCAGTGCGCAGCAAATTGGCATGACGGTGGGGGGCGCGATCGCCTATCAAGCCCAGTTGGACGACCAAACCTTTGCGCCTTTGCCGATTCATTCCTTGCCCACGTTGACGGATGGTAATTGGGCACCGCTGATGGCCGCCGTTCCCAGTCTGGATGCAGCCGTCAAAAATGCACCGGCTCCGGTCGTCATTAATGAGGCTGATAAACAGGTGAAGCTCTTTTTGCCTGGGTTTAGCAAAGCAGATATTGACCTGACTCAATATGGCCCGGAGGTCACAGTGACGGCGGGCGACCAGCGTCGCAATTTATTCTTGCCTGCCAGCCTCAAAAACCGTTCGGTGCAAGGGGCCAAGTTCCAAGAGGATTACCTCATCCTGTCGTTTTAGGTTCGCTCCCTTGATTACGGTGGCTAGACAACTCTGCCGCGATCAACGGGCGAGCCAGCAATTGTTTTTAGCCAATTCGGCACCACAAATGACTAGGTTTTGAGTTACCTTACATACTTTGACAGGGCCGTGCGGGGCAATCGCCCTGACCGCTCCTCTCCTTTGACTTAGTCCACGGCAAATCATCGACGCAGTTATCCCTTGGAGATCTCATATGGCTGACCCCGTATCCGAAGCACCTCAAGAAGAAGTAGTGGAAACTGCGAAAGGGAGCAAAGCCCGCCAACTCCTCGGCATGAAAGGGGCGGAGTCAGGCGAAACCTCCATTTGGAAAATTCGCCTCCAGCTGATGAAGCCCATCACCTGGATTCCCTTGATTTGGGGGGTAGTTTGCGGGGCGGCCTCCTCGGGCCAGTATGTCTGGAGTCTGGAATGCGTCTTGATTGCGGCCGCCTGTATGTTGATGTCGGGACCGCTGCTGACGGGCTATACCCAAACGATTAACGACTTTTACGATCGCGAAATCGACGCTATCAACGAGCCTTACCGCCCGATTCCCTCGGGAGCCATCTCCATTCCCCAAGTGGCCGTGCAAATTTTAGTGCTACTGTTTGCTGGCGTTGGGGTGGCCTATGCCTTGGACCAATGGGCAGGTCATGAATTCCCCACAATTACCGTGCTGGCGATTGGCGGCTCGTTTCTTTCCTATATTTATTCGGCTCCGTCATTGAAGCTCAAGCAGAATGGTTGGTTGGGCAACTATGCGCTGGGGGCCAGCTACATCGCCCTGCCTTGGTGGGCGGGACACGCGCTGTTTGGTGAGCTAAACCTAACGATTGTGCTGCTGACACTCTTTTATAGTCTTGCGGGCCTGGGTATTGCGATTGTGAATGACTTCAAAAGTGTGGAGGGTGATCGCCAGCTAGGGTTGAAATCCTTGCCGGTGATGTTTGGCGTGGGTACCGCGGCCTGGATTTGCGTATTGATGATCGATCTGTTTCAAGGGGGCGTGGCGGCTTACCTGATGAGCATTCACCAAAATCTGTACGCGGTCATTCTTGTATTGCTGATCATTCCGCAAATCACTTTCCAAGACATGTACTTTTTGCGGGATCCGCTGGAAAACGATGTGAAGTATCAGGCGAGTGCTCAGCCCTTTTTGGTGTTAGGAATGTTGGTGACCGGGTTGGCTTTAGGGCATTCACCTCTCGTCTGAGCTTTCTGGGAAAGCTATAGTCAATCCGGGGATCGCTACACGGTTTCTTGGACGGCGTCTCTGGTATAGAGTGTGCTGAGGCGATCGCTGTAATGTTTCGTTGTGAGTCGGTGAGAGGATAAATTGGGTCGTGGCTAATACTTTCGTTCAACGATTCAGACAATTATTCACTAGTTCCGAGTCGGCTGACCCTACTGCGCTAGGTCAACCCCATGCTATGGCTAGCTCGCCACCAGCTCGGCAGGTTTATCCTCCGGTGGCCCCATCGGCAGCGATCGAAACCGAGCAACCCCCACGTCCGCCTTATCGCCGTCCACTTTATTATCGTCCTCTGTTCTGGCTGATTTTGACCTTAGGGGCTGTCAGCGCCACGGGCATTAGTCGCTCCAATCGCATCTGGCAGACAACAGAAGCTGGGCTGCCCGCTGTTGCCGATTTAGAGACATTTGAACGGCAAGGCACTATCACCATCACCTCGGCAGACGGCGTCATCCTGCAAAAAATTGGCCCCGCGACCCGTGAGAAAATTGAGTATGAGGACATTCCCGAGAATCTGATTGCCGCCTTCATCGCATCAGAAGACCGACGGTTTTACGAACACAGCGGGATTGATTATCAGGGCATTGCGCGGGCGACACTGGCTAACTTGCGCCAACGCGATGTGGTCGAGGGCGCTAGCACTATCACCCAACAGCTAGCCCGGATTGCCTTTTTAGATCAAGAGCGGAGTGTCCAGCGCAAAGCCCGGGAAGCCTTACTGGCCCTCAAGATTGAGGATGAATTTACTAAAGCCGATATTATTGAGCGCTATCTTAACTTGGTTTATCTCGGCGCTGGCGCCTATGGCGTGGCGGATGCCGCCTGGATCTATTTTGGTAAGCCAGTAGAAGACCTCACCCTGTCAGAGTCAGCCTTGATTGCAGGCATGGCTCCGGCTCCGAGTGCCTATTCGCCTTTGGTTGACCCCCAGGCGGCGGAAATCCAGCGGAATATCGTGATTCGCCGGATGCTGGCGAACGAAAAAATCACCCAGGCAGAGGCCACAGCAGCCCTAGCGGAAGAAGTCGCGACGACGCCAAACGAGCCGAAATTTCTCTACAGCGAGTTTCCCTACTTCACCATTTTTGTGCAGAAGCAGCTGAGTGAAATTTTGCCGCCTGAGGTGGTGGAAGCCGGGGGGCTGACCGTCGAAACCACGCTGAATACTGATTGGCAAAAGAAGGCCCAGGAAACTATTAATGAGACCGTAGCGACGGTAGGTAGCCGCCAGCGCTTTAGTCAGGCTTCTTTAGTAGCGGTCGATCCACGCAATGGAGAAATTAAGGCAATCGTCGGCGGGACAGACTTTAACGACAGCCAGTTCAATCGGGCGACACAGGCTCTGCGGCAACCAGGTTCCACCTTTAAAACCTTCGTGTATGCCACGGCGATCGCTACAGGGATGTCGCCATACAAAACGTACGCCGATGCCAAGTTTGTTGTAGATGGCTACGAACCCAAGAACTATAGCGGCAAATATAGCGGCACGGTGTCAATGCGGAAGGCGCTCACGGCGTCCGTGAATATTGTGGCGGTCAAAGTGTTGATTGACGTCGGCTTTGAGCCGGTCATCAATATGGCCCAGCGTATGGGTATTGAATCAGAGCTGCGCCCCACCTATTCATTGGCCCTCGGCGCGTCTGAAGTCACACTGTTAGAACTCACCAGTGCGTACGGCAGCTTTGCCCGTCAAGGCAAGCATCATCCTGTACATGGTATTCGGCGTGTGCGCGACAGCTCAGGGCAGGTCATTTACGAAATTGACAATACTCCGACCCAAGCAGTCGATGAAACGACGGCAGCGATTATGACCTGGATGCTGCGGGGGGTGGTCGAAGGCGGCACCGGGGGGCGTGCCTATGTGGGGCGGCCTGTTGCCGGTAAAACCGGTACCTCTGAGAACGATCGCGACCTGTGGTTTGTGGGATACATTCCTCAGTTAGCCGTTGGGGTATGGCTCGGCAACGATGACAACACTCGCACTTGGGGCGTCAGCAGCTCGGCGGCGGCTACCTGGGGTGATTTTGTCTCTAAAGTATTGGATGAAATTCCGGAAGAAGACTTCCCGCCCTTGCCACAGCTGGCGGGCCGCAAAGGCAGTATCGAAGCTGAGCCAGTCAAACCCGGCAGAGTCAGAGCGTCTGAAGCGTCAGATGACGATGATGATGACGATGCCACGGCTGAACGGGCAGCTCCCGATCCATCTGACGAAGCTACAGCTGACAGCGCTGCTGATGCAGCCCCAGTCGTGGAAGAGCCTACAGGCGAGGCACCTTCTCCAAGGCTGCCGGAGGCGCCATCCCCGGCCCCAGCCCCAGTTCCTGAAGAACCCGCTCCGGCCCCCATTCCGGAACCGGCTCCCGCACCCGCACCGATCCCAGAACCAGCCGCTGAGGAACCCGCTCCGGCCCCGGCTCCCGTTCCAGAGCCCGCTCCCGCTCCCGCTCCCGTTCCAGAGCCTGCACCCGCTCCAGCCCCGATCCCTGAGCCACCGGCGCCCTCCGATGAAGGTTGATGCTGGCCTGGTCAGGCAACACCCAATACTCTCAAGCTGTTCCGATTTTGCTCGGTTAGGCTTGTGACAACTCGATAATGTTACCGTCAGGATCTTGGGTAAAGAGGGCAGCACGGCCGGAGGCACTTAACTGCAGCGGATAGCCGTGGTCGCTTAAGCGAGTCTTAAAAGTTGTTAAATCATCGATCTGTAGCGCCACGTGGGGATTGCGCCCCCATTTGTCAGGGCGGGGGCAGGGTGCCTGCCACGCTTCTGCCTGCATCAAATGCAGTTGAAATTCGCCGACCTGGAGCCAGTAACCCGGAAAATTGAGCGATCGCGGAGCAACTGGCAGTCCCAACACATCGCGATAAAAAGCCAAGCTGCGCTCTAAATCGCTGACCAGTAAAGCAACATGTAGAGATCGCAGCACCGTAGCCATAAGTTTTTACCTGGGGCAAACATCCATAGCTTCAGCTTAGGTGATCGGACAATGGAGAGAAATTGTTCACCGGAGCAATCCTGGGCGTATTTCGTCTCGCCTTAGTGCGGTTCGACTAGTGCCAGTTGCGCGCCCTGATAGTAATGCCCCAAAATTTGCTGATAGGTATATCCCTGACTAGCCATATTGTGGGCACCCCATTGACTCATGCCAATGCCATGACCGAAGCCCCGACCACTAATTTGCACCGAATCGCCAGCGACCGAAATCGAAAATAGCGTACTGCGCAGTCCCAAGGCATTCCGAAAGTCGTTGCCGGTAAAAGTGCGAGCTCCGCGATCGCCTTCCAGCAAAATTTCCCGCACGCGCCCTCGCGGGGTGGTGCGCTGGGGTAGCGCACTGATTAGCCGCCCGACATCCGGCATCATGCGGCTGAAT
>CAZFWL010000170.1:0-6428 GCA_964522775.1 uncultured Halomicronema sp. | reverse complement strand
AGGGCGACATGGGAGGGGGGGTAGGGCGCGGAGATTCGGCGTATACCTTGAGGGCGGAAGCGGGTGCCGGGTCGGTAGGTGGTGCCGGAATCGTGGGGAACGCCCACGATCGCCACATCGTACTCACCGACCTTACGCACATCTTCTACATAAGGAGCCTTGAGAAAGGTATTAATTCCGGCGTAGTGGGGCAACTCACCGCGAGAAAAGGTCGGAATTGTACGGTCTTTGATGCTGTCCGCTGCTTCTAAGCCATAGGTCAACCCTTGATCTACTTCTTGCTGCCAGCCGGTCATCGGCAGGCGGGTCTCTTTTTCTAGGGCTTCGTTAGCTTCACTCGGCCGCCGAAAGGTAGGTTCGTCTGTCATTGCGCTCTCCTTGCGATACACGAATTGCCAGTGCATTCAGCGCTAAAACAAAAGCCCGAGAAGGAGACAGAGACTTCTCTCTATCTAACCTCCCGGGCTTTTATCCCGCCGTGTACTGGCAAAGTCCTGAGTGACATTCAGGGAAACTCTTGGCCAGCCGCTTCTCTCGGACCAGGCATTTAGGCAATCAACGTTCACCTAAACCGGAACCCTAGAAGCTCCATATTGGCTTCACAACTTTGGGCAACTTTTAAGAACTGAATACATGAATTAATAGCAAGCGTACTGTGGCTGAACCGTAACTGATGCTACGGAAGCCAGATTTGTCAGATTCGGACACAGGTGCAGTGGCGATCGCTCATGCAGAGCGCAATATCGCCTCTTTTTATGAACCTTTCTTAAGACCGCAAGGAATGATTCAGATCGCTCAGAGATCGCGGTTCACCGGCAACACAACGGCGTCATCCCTTATGACGTCAGCGCTTGGAATTCTGTCACTGTCCTGTCGGTAAGAGCCGCGATCGCCCCAACGCCTGCTTCCCAACTAGATGCGCTGATGATCCCCGCCGGACTGTAGCCGCAGTCACAGCGATGAACGGTAGAATGGTCGTCTTGCGACTACGCGACCCCCTGGCTCCATTTAGTTTGTACTTCTGTAATTAGCGTCAACGCTTCTGCTTCAACGACATGCTCAATCCCAACCTCGATGAAATTCAACTGCATCCAGAGGAGTACGAGCGCTTTTCCAGACACCTGATTCTGCCCGAAGTCGGTCTGGAAGGGCAAAAACGCCTCAAGGCGGCGAGCGTACTCTGCATTGGCACCGGTGGTCTAGGCTCGCCTCTATTGCTCTATTTAGCGGCGGCGGGTATTGGCCGCCTCGGCATCGTCGATTTTGACATTGTGGATAAGTCCAACCTGCAGCGGCAGGTCATCCACGGTAGCTCTTGGGTCGGCAAACCTAAGATCGAATCGGCCAAGAATCGCATTCTGGAAATCAATCCGTTTTGTCAGGTCGATCTGTACGAAACACGCCTCTCTTCCGAAAATGCCCTCGACATTATTGAGCCCTATGACGTAGTGGTAGATGGCACCGACAACTTCCCCACCCGGTATCTGGTCAACGACGCCTGCGTGCTGCTCAATAAGCCCAACGTCTACGGCTCCATCTTCCGGTTCGAGGGCCAAGCCACCGTCTTTAACTACGAAGATGGCCCCAACTACCGCGATCTCTACCCCGAGCCCCCGCCACCAGGCATGGTACCCTCCTGTGCTGAAGGGGGCGTGCTGGGCATTTTGCCGGGCATCATCGGTGTCATTCAAGCGACAGAAACCGTGAAAATTATCACGGGTAAAGGCACCACTTTGAGTGGTCGCCTGTTGCTCTACAACTCTCTCGATATGACTTTCCGAGAGCTGAAGCTGCGCCCCAACCCAGTGCGCCCCGTCATCGAAGAGCTGATCGATTACGAACAGTTCTGCGGCATTCCTCAGGCCAAGGCTGCCGAAGCTGAAGAAAAAGCGGCGGTACCAGAGATGAGCGTCAAAGAGCTGAAGGCATTGCTCGATAGCAAGGGCGATGAGGTATTGCTCCTTGATGTGCGCAATCCCCATGAATGGGAAATTGCCCAGATTCCCGGTGCGGTGCTGGTGCCTCTGCCGGATATCGAAAGCGGTGAAGGCATCGACAAGGTGAAGTCACTGCTCAATGGGCACGAGTTGGTGGTTCACTGTCGCTCGGGAGCGCGATCGGCCAAGGCCCTCGGCATCCTTAAGGAAAGCGGCATCGACGGCACCAACGTCGCGGGCGGTATCCTCGCCTGGAGCGAAGAAGTCGACCCCTCCGTCCCGCAATACTAAGTTCCAAGTTCTTCTGAAATGCGAAAAGGAAGCCAGTTGGCTTCCTTTTTTTGGCTTACATCAGCTTGAAACTTTGTATCGACCTGATAGATTTGGAGGGGTTATACTGACAACCTCCACCCAATTCTCTACACAGAGCAGTTAGGCTGACACAATTTTACCTAAACGTCTAAATCAAGTGATTAGGCTGCAAGATTTCTACCTGTTCTCCGTATAGGAGAGTTATTTGAAACTCGTCAGTCCAATACGGAGTTAGGCAGAAACTTGTTAGATTTTACGCAATATAGTTTAAAAGATTAGGCGCAATGTCAATTCAGCTTACGCTTGAACAAGAAGCATTGATTGCTGAATATCGCGAGAAGTGGAAACAAGTTGCTCTTTCAACCAGAAGAGTAGATGTTGAGAGAACTAAGCGAGCGGTCTCAGAGGCATATGCCCTCCTCGATAAGCCGAGCCCAGAGATAAGATTCTTTGAAAGTCCCTATGCTTCATTATCTGATGATACTCTGCTTGATTTGTATGAATCTGGAAGCTCTTTTTTAGAAACATTTACTAAAGAGTTATTCCAGGGTATTACAATCTCCCAGGATTTAGATCTAAGTCCTGAGCAAGAAGAGCGTCTAATATCAAGTTCTCCTTGGATAAATCGCTTGGCAGTTGAGCAGAGAGATGATTATGTTGATCAACTGAAAGAGTTTCACAAAGAAGATTTTGGCCTTTTTCTAATTAACGACTCACTTTCAGGTGCTTTACGCCGAGAGACGCGAAGCTTTATTTTTGCTGTTGAGCATCTGTTAAAAGAATTGCTTGGAAGTGATAAGTTCATGATTTTTGAGGGAGAACCTAGAGCAGGTGGACAGAGTGCTCTCCAATGCTTTTGCCTTCAGCCAGAAATATGGAGTCGAGTTTGTTGCAATTACGATTATGAAATTTCCGTCCTCGAATTTGAGCATGATCAAAGGCGATGGAATGTCCTCAGAGAATTAATCTGCGGTTGCGGCTGGTTGATACCTTATGAGGATGTTTGTATTGTCTGCGAGCGTCCAATATCTCTAGAACTTGTCTCTGAAAGTGCTGTTGATTCATTTGGATATAGCCGTTCAATTCGTCTTGAATTTGATGGATATAGCCGTTCAATTCGTCTTGAATTTGAGTTTTCAGATGGTTTCGGCAACAAGTGATTTTAATAGAATCACTACTGTCTAATATTGAATGCGGCGGATTGACTGTAATTTTTTGAACAAGATGCAAAGGTGTTGGCGACCACTGACTAGAACCGTTAAACTTACAACCCAGAAATTATTAGGGAAAAGCGAGCTATCCTACCTCGCTAGCTTCCACTACTGGCAGCGATCTCAGTCAAGACATTGCATGATTTTTCTGCACCCTAACTTCGAGCAGGAACAAAGACATGAAAAAACGATGCGAATGGTGCGGCGACGACCCGCTTTACCTTGCCTATCACGATCGCGAATGGGGCGTCCCAGTTCATGATGATCGCCTGCTGTTTGAGTTCTTGATTCTAGAGGGAGCGCAGGCCGGACTGAGTTGGCTGACCATCCTGAAGAAACGCGAAAACTATCGCAAGGCATTTCACAACTTTGACTGTGAACGCATTGCTAGCTATACAGAAGCAGACGTGACCCGTCTATTATCCGACTCCGGCATTGTCCGCAATCGACTCAAGATCGCATCAGCCATTAAGAACGCTCGCGCTGTTCTGGATATTCAAGCGGAATTTGGTTCATTGGATGCCTACCTCTGGCGCTATGTCGAGGGTGTTCCCCAGCAAAATGCCTGGCAATCCATGGCAGAAGTGCCAGCTAAAACAGCACTTTCAGACAAGCTGAGCAAAGACTTAAAGAAACGAGGGTGTAACTTTGTGGGTTCAACAATCTGCTATGCCTTTATGCAAGCAGTCGGCATGGTGAACGACCACACAATTGACTGCTTTCGATATGAGGAAGTTAAGGGATTGACCGCGCAATAAATTTACGGTTGGAAATCCTTTCCATCGCAATGCCTCAGCTCTTGTTGAAAAGATGTCTGGCTCATGGGTGGATGACTTCATGGGGCATTAGAGCATGTTGGCTCCCGTCTCTGACGGTTGATGAGCCACATCAGAACCAGTTTGGAAGCGGCGATCGCGTTTACTCTTTGATCGCGAATTAAAGTTACTGTTAAAACAGATGACGCAGCCGCATTCAGCGCCTGATGGTCACTATTGCTCCCATGAGCGGATTGTTGAGACTGGGCAGTGTTGAGAGTGTATGAGTTCCGAAGCGCAATCATTGTTGCAAGATCTCAAGGACGCTGATGTCAACGTTCGCCAAGTGGCGACCGAGGCCTTATGGCGACTTTGGTACACCCAGAAGGGGGCCTACGGTGCCCAGCTATTAGTCCGCAGCCAAAATCTGATGGATCGAGGACAGGCGGATGAGGCGGAAACCATTTTGACTGAAACGATTGAAGCCATGCCCGATTTTTCCGAAGCCTGGAATCGACGAGCCGTGCTTTACTACATTCAGCAACGTTATTGGGTTGCGATTTCAGATTGTGAAAAAGCGATCGAGCTGGTGCCGTATCATTTTGGGGCACTGCACGGCTTGGGACTCTGCCACATGCGCCTCGGCAACTATACCGCAGCAATCCAAGCTTTTCGGCGAGCGCTCGAAGTGCAACCCTATGCCACTGTGAACCAGCGACTCATTTTGGAATGTACGGCGAAACTAAGTTGAAGGCCTGACGGCGCTTGTCTCTTGGCTTGACACGGCTGTTTTGTCCGGGGCCTCAACTCAGTTGCGTCATCTTTTGGTGCGTACAGCCGCGTTGAGAGAGCGACATTTCGACAACTTCCCCCAGCCAGAAAAAATGCCGTCAGCATTTGCTAGTGCAGAAATCCAATAATGCTAAGCGTTTGTTCCAGTCACTGTCCTTATTGAAGCTGCATGCACTAGAAAATTGGCTGATAGCAAATACTATTGCCAAGCCCTCTAGATTTGTTAGCTTCAAAATCTTCTAACTGAGCCAGGGAGAGCCTTAGGACTGCACTTAAATAAGTATGAAAATTCCTTTTTTCTCCAAAGCTGAGCGGTATGGTGTCCGTTAAGGTCTTCGAGATCTTGAAAATCAGGCTGCTCTCCATGAGTTTTATCCTGTGTCCAAAGACTGTTGATCACCAATTTTTCGGTGAGGAGAATAATAATGCAACCATATAGTTCTATTTCTTGGGCGATCGCTTCAGCCGTTGTCGTGAGTGGCGCTACTGCCACTGCCGCGATGGCACAAGAGCCGACACTCACTGGCCCGCTCTGGATGTTAGAAGAAATTGTTTACAACGACGGCACGACGACTATCCCAGATGATCCAGAGCTATATTCCATCCAGTTTTTTGAAGATGGCACTTTGGGAGTTCGGGCTGATTGCAACGTGGGCAACGGTATTTACGATACCGAAAGTCCTGACTTTATCACGCTGCAAGCCTTCACCTTGGCTGCCTGTGGTCCCGATTCGATTGATGATGAATTTCGTCAAGGATTGGAAGATGCCGTCATTTATTTCTTCGAAGATGGCGACCTCCTCATGGATCTGCCTGTTGATACCGGCACCATGCGGTTCATGGCGGATGAAACGATGATGGAAGACGATATGGACGAAGACATGGAAGATGACGTCATGGTCGAAGAAGACATGGAAGACGACGTCATGGTCGAAGAAGAGATGGAAGAAGAGGTCGCTGAGCCAGTGCCCGGTCTCTGGTAAACACGATTGAGCAATATCGTAGCCAGGCATGGACGGACCCATTGGTCTAAGGTTTGTGCCTGGCTTTTTTGTGGATGATGAGTAAGGACTGAATGGACACTTTACCCAATTTAGATTGGCTGCTAGGGGGCATCGCCTTGGCGATTTTGTTAGGCGGCTTATGGATGTTGTTGGATGGCGTCAAAAGCATGGGAGACGACTAGCTCTGGCGTCGCCACTTGATGGTTTAGGAAGGGCCTGCAAGTAATTCAGCAGCTCTAAAGCCAATCACTATCATCGTGCCGGTGTCTGGGCTGCGAACAGAATTACAATCCTGCTTTCAGTAGGATCCGACCGCGCAAAATCGGTGATTGCTAGACCTTGCCAAAGCGACGATGCCGCTGTTGATAGTCGCTCAGGGCTTGTTGAAACTCAGTTAGGTCAAAATCTGGCCAGAGG
>CAZFWL010000169.1:0-6429 GCA_964522775.1 uncultured Halomicronema sp. | reverse complement strand
AGTACAGGCCCGCTGGGGAAGAGATGTCGATTTACGACGCGGCGATGAAGTACCAAGCCGCAGGCACGCCGCTGGTGGTCATCGCAGGCAAAGAGTACGGCACCGGCTCCTCGCGGGATTGGGCCGCAAAGGGCACCCGTTTGCTCGGTGTGAAAGCCGTCGTCGCCGAAAGCTTTGAACGCATCCACCGCTCTAACCTCGTCGGTATGGGCGTGTTGCCCCTCCAGTTCCAACCGGGAACAGGTCGCGAAACATTGAAATTGGATGGCAGTGAAACTTTTGATCTGACCGGATTCAGCGGCGGCATTCAACCGGGAATGACCGTGACGCTGACAGTCCATCGTGCGAACGGCTCTACCGAGTCAGTTGATCTGCTCTGCCGCATCGACACCCTTGATGAAGTTGAGTATTACCGCAACGGCGGCATCCTGCACTACGTGTTGCGTCAACTGCTAGCGGCTTAGTCACAGAAAAACACCCTGGTTTCTCCATCGAAGCGCCAACGTCTTGGCCCAACTTGATGTAGAAACCAGGGTTCTGATCTCTAGGGTTGATTACGCTGATCGCGCCTTGAATTCTGATCGCAACATCGACATCAGCCACATCGACTCAAACTGATCATCCAGCTTGACGCTTTCCCGCAAACGACCTTCTTCCACAAAACCTAAACTGCGGTAGAGCGATCGCGCCCGGTGGTTGTCTTCCATCACGTCGAGCCAAACGCGGTGGGCGGCAAATTCACCAAAGGCTTTCTCAAGTACTTGCATAAGCACAGAGCGACCATAGCCCTTACCCGTTTGAGTAATGACGATGCGCTTGAGCAGAATGCATTGGTCAGGGTCCTGCAGTCCCAACAAAATGACGTAGCCCACGCGATCGCCCGTCGTGGTGTCTGCCACAATCCAGTGACCTTCATTTGGGTCAGCCAAAGTTTGCAAATGGCGATCGCGCGTCCACAGTCGCACACAACCCGCCGCATGGGCGGCCGCTTCAGCAGGCAACACAAAGTCCAAATCAGCAGGTGTGGTCGAACGCAATTGGGCAGGTTGGGAAGTCATAAACCGTTCGCAACAGTAACAGCAGCTGAACAGACGGCGCTCAACACCGGGCGCAATCGCAAGCAGCAGCATAGCCGCTAGTCATCAAGCGCAATGGTGGCCACGACCTGGCCGTGATCCGACTTCCAGAGCTCGATCTGGTCGTCCAGCAAGGTTTGGTCAAATAAGTGGTCATTGTAAACCGAGACGTAAATGACTTGGCCAATGTGGTTGCGATTGCGGGGCGCAAATTCTTCGCTCACCATAATCTGGTCGAGGCTGTCGTAGTGGCCGTTGTGGATGTGGGTGTAGTAATGATCGCCATAGCCCAGACGGGCCTGAATATCTTTGACCTGGTACAGCAGCGTGTCCCACACAGGAACCTTTCGGCGGAACGGCCAACATTCCCAAGGCGGCTGCCCAGAAACCAGTTGAGTCGTCACCGCTGTATCGTTATCGTTCACATCGCCCATGACGATGACGGGATAGCGGCGATCGCGGAGTTTTTCCATCAAGATGTAGCGCAAAGCCGTGGCCTCAGCAGCGCGGCGAATCAGCGATCGCGCCTGGCCCTTGGCAATTTCCACCGGATCAGAGCGATCGGTATTGCGAAACATCATCGGTCGCTTCGATTTCAGATGCACTACAAACACTGTGCAGTGAACGCCGTTGGGCAGCTCTACATCCACCGCCAACACCGGGTGTGAAAACGAGGTCAGGGGAATCCGCGCCTTTTCCGCATCCACGCTCAACCAACTCTCCTGCGGGAAATCGACATACACCCGATGCCCCAAGACAGGAAAGCGGGTGGCCAAGGCCACTCCCGGCCCGTTGCCAATACCGTCGGCCATCACCAGGTGATGCTGCTGAGCACGTTGGGTCGTCGCCAACACCTCGGCCAATGCCTGCTGGTGAAAAATTTCTTGAAACCCCACCAGATCGACCTGCATCCGGTCTAGCTGACGTGCGGTCCAATCCACCTTTTGTTGATAATCAGCATCCGAATAAGATTCGCCGCGATAATACTCCACATCAGGCAGCACGAGATTATTGAGATTAAACGTGCCAATCCGAAACTGCTGTTTGGTCACACTGCTATACCCACGGGATCTGTGGCTGGCGATCGCGCCATCGTCAGACCGGCCAAGCGGAATAGCTCACAGCATCATCGGAGCGATCGTACTCAGACTGTATCCCATCCCTCCGAGCTCAGTCGTCGCACTGTCATACTCTTCAAATCAATCAACCTTTATTTACTTGGCCGCGGCCCAAGCGAGATGACTGCCCCGCGCTCTGTAAGCTGATCGGTTGGCCGACAATGAGCTGTGTACTCATACGCCGACACTTTTCCCAAGCCGCCATAATCAGCTGAGGTGAATCCCAGCTTCTTAAGCTGACACATGACCCAATTGAACTAGCCTTCAAAGGGCGACATGTGCCTTACTAGACTCAGATTGAGCAGCCAACACAAAAAGCTTCGCAGAAAAGCTACGAGCTATTTATCGATTATGAAGCGGGTGGGGGGAATGAACCCCCATCATTAGCTTGGAAGGATAAAAGCAATCCCTTTAATTCAATGCCTTCAGGCTTTGCTGCGCAAAATTACACCCAATTTACACCCAAAACAATCAGCTTCATCATTCCTTTACATTACTGATGAGGCTAATCACCCTGCTTATCCCCTTCAGTTTTTTGAGTAGGGGTGTCTTTTTGCCGTTCCCTGACTGCAACTTCGAGCAGGTAGCCAACCAGATTACTCAGGCTGCGCTTTTCATCGTTAGCCCACTGCTCAAGTTCCTCATATACCGGATCGGGTAGATAGGCCGCTAGTCGCTTCATATCCGACATCATGACTTCCCCCTTAATCAAAGCACTCTTTAACCGCTGACGGGTCACTGTAAGCGGTCTAAGACCCAATCTAGCCCAAAGTGACACAAATACATATCAAATGAGTGCTACATTCAAAAATGAACCCCATCCGCTCGTTTGGTCGCGCTCGGATGGGGCTAACCCCTGATTTAGAGGTCTATTTATGATGACAGAAACAAAGCAACCTGAAGCGTGGGTTGAGCATGATGTTGCCGCTATGGTGCCAACAACGGAAGCTCAGCCATTGATTGACCTGAGGGATAAGCCATCACCAGATATTTTGCGGGTATTGGCAATCGGTAGCCCTCAAGTGGTTCATTCTTGTGTGCTGACGCTGTATCGATTGGGCTATGCCCGTCCTGAGGAATGGTCTCAGCCGTTGCCTACGGTGAATCCGGGTGAGGTGATGCGGATACTGACAAAGCGATTGATGTTAACGGAATAGTCGTAAGTTGCCCGGTAATATACCGGGCTTTTTTAATGGGATTGATTCGTTTCCACTTCAAACTCGGTGAAGACTTTTGCTTGCTCCAGCACCAGCTCGATCGCGAGCGCCTGCATGTCTGGTGGGTAGCCATACTGTCGCAGCAGACGCTTGACCATGACCTTCATCCGAGCGCGGACACTTTCCTTCAGATTCCAGTCGATGGAGGCGTTTTTGCGGACGCGGGACACCAGGACGATCGCGAGCTCCCGCAACTGATCCTGCCCCATGACCTCGCGGGCACTGTCGTTTTGGGCGAGGGCATCGTAGAAGGCGAGTTCGTAGGGTTCAAGGCCCAGTTCTTCACCGCGCTGTTTGGCGGCTTGCACGTCTTTGCTCATATCGAGCATCTCTTGGATGATGTCGGTAACGCCGATGACCTGGTTCTTGTAGCGGTTCAGGGCATCCTCCAGCATTTCCGCTAGCTTGCGACTTTGGACAATGTTGGTGCGGCGCTGGGCTTTGATTTCGTCACGGAGCAGCTTTTTGAGCAGTTCGACGGCGAGGTTCTTGTGCTCCATGCCTTCGACCTCGGCGAGGAACTCATCAGAGATGACGGAAACATCAGGGCTTTTGATGCCCGCCTCGTCGAAGATGTTGACAACGGTATCAGATACGAGGGCCTGGTCCACCACTTGGCGAATGGCGGTTTCAATTTCCGCGTTACTGAGACTGCCGTCGCTGGGTTCGAGCTTGCGGAGGCTGGCTTGGATGGCCTGGAAGAAGGAGATCTCTTCCGCTTTTGCCTGGGCTTCCGGGTGGTGGGCAATCAGGGAATAGGTTTTGGAGAGGGCCGCGATCGCATCCATGAAGCGGTCTTTGCGTTGGGGGGCGGCGACATGGTTGGTCGCCGCTTTGAGGAGGTTGAGCTTATCGCTAGTGCTGGCGGTGAAGTAGGGCTGATAGTCGAAGCCTTCCAGAATGCCCCGCACCACTTCCAGGTTGCGGAGTAGCAGGTTGACGGCCACTTTCTGATCAAGGGTCAAATCGCCTTTGCCGCCGCTTTGAGAATAGAAGTTGAGGGCTTCCTTCAGTTCATGGGCCACGCCGAGATAATCGACAATCAAGCCGCCCTGCTTCTCAAAGTAGACCCGGTTAATGCGAGCGATCGCCTGCATCAGGTTGTGCCCTTTCATGGGCTTGTCGATGTACATGGTGTGGAGGCAGGGGGCATCAAAACCTGTGAGCCACATATCGCAGACGATGACTAGCTCTAACTCGTTCTCCGGGTCTTTGAGCCGTTGGGCAAGCAGCTGGCGGTTTTTCTTGGTGGTGTGGTGCTGCACCAGGTTGCCCTCGTCGGAAGCGCTAGCGGTCATGACGACTTTGAGTTTGCCCGTGTTCATGTCCTTACTGTGCCAGTCGGGGCGGAGCTGAATGATTTCGTCGTAGAGGTTGGCGGCGATGCGACGACTGAGGGTGACGATCATGCCCTTGCCGCGATTGGCGGTTTGCCGTTGCTCGAAGTGGGTGACGATGTCCTGGGCAATGGTCTGGAGACGTTGGGTGGAGCCGACGATCGCTTCGAGTTTGGTCTGGTTGGCTTTGGCTTGCTGGGTGGTGCTGAGGTCTTCAAAGCTGAGGTCTTCATCCAGCTCATCCAGTAACTGCCGACCGGGTTCATCCAGATCGACCTTCACCAGACGGCTTTCGTAGTAGATGGGCACGGTGGCCCCGTCTTTGACCGCTTGGGCGATGTCGTAGATGTCGATGTAGCTACCAAAGACTTCGGGCGTATTTTTGTCGGTTTGCTCGACGGGGGTGCCGGTGAAACCGACGAAGGTGGCGTTGGGCAGGGCGTCACGAATGTATTTGGCGAAGCCGTAGCGGGTCTCTTTGCCAATGATGTTGCCTTGCTCGTCCTTGATGTTGACCTGTTTGGCCTGGAAGCCGTACTGGCTGCGGTGGGCCTCATCGGCCAACACCACAATGTTCGACCGGGGGCTGATCTGCGGATACAGGGTTTCCCCATCGGCGGGGGCGAATTTTTGCACGGTGGTAAAGACGATGCCGCCAGAGCTGACGTTGAGCAGGTCGCGCACGGCGGCGCGATCGTTGGCCTGTTGGGGTTCTTGGCGAAGCAGTTGGCGGCACCCCGCGAAGGTATCGAAGAGCTGATCGTCCAGGTCATTGCGATCGGTGAGGACGACCAGGGTGGGGTTATCTAAGGTCAGCACCAGCTTGCCGCTGAGGAACACCATGGAGAGGGATTTGCCGCTGCCCTGGGTATGCCACACCACCCCGCCGCGATGGTTGCCCTGGGTGGCCTGCGTCACCTGCTCGACCGCCAGGTTGACGGCGTAGTACTGGTGATAGGCGGCAATCTTTTTGATGGTCTTGATGGAGACCTGCCCGGTGGCGGGGTCTTCGGTTTTCTCTTTTTCAAAAACGATGAAATGGCGCACCAGGTCGAGCAGGGTGCGCGGGTTGAGCATTTCTTGGGTGAGGATTTCCAGCTCGTTGGTGTCGGGGTCGTTGTCGATGTCGCCGTTGGGCAGTTTGCGCTTCCACTGGCTAAAGCGTTCGTAGTTGGCAGAGAGGGAACCGGCACGAGCCGAGAGACCATCGGCGATGATCAGCAGGGCGTTGTAGGTAAAGAGGCTGGGAATCTCATGTTTGTAGGTCTGCAGTTGATTCCAAGCAGCTTTGAGGTTGGCTTTGGCATCAGCGGCGTTTTTGAGTTCGATGACGACCAGGGGTAGCCCGTTGATGAAGAGGATGATGTCGGGGCGGCGGTTGTGGTTGTCTTCGATGATGGTGAACTGATTGACCGCGAGGAATTCGTTATTGTCGGGGGTGTCCCAGTCGATGAGCCAGAGCTGTTCGCCCCGTTGTTCGCTGCCAGTGGCGCCGTTTTGCTGATATTCGACGGTGATGCCTTCGGTGAGGTAACGGTGGAAGGTTTCGTTGTTGGTGATCAGGTCGGGGCTGGCGATGTTTTGCAGTTCGCGCTGGGCCTGCTGGCGGATGTCGGGAGGGATGTGGGGGTTGATGCGGCTGAGGGCGGCGGTGAGGCGGTCTTTGAGCACCACGTCGCTG
>CAZFWL010000168.1:3457-6443 GCA_964522775.1 uncultured Halomicronema sp. | reverse complement strand
ACAGCAGATCACTGATACTTAGCTCCACCAAAGGCCATAGAGCTTATGCATAGTCCATCTACATTTAGCCTTATCTTAGAAACTGAAAATCTTGCAGCGGCAGATGTTTCTGGATTCAATAAGGTGATTGAATCATTGCTGAAACAAGATTTGCCAGTTTCTTCTGCGCAAGAAGTGATCGTTATTGACACTGGTGACTTGTCAGATAGCCTCAAGCAAGAAGTTCAGCAAGAGTATCCGTGGATGCGTTTTGTGCAGGCCTCCGATTCACTTAGCTACTACGAGGTAAAGCAATTTGCAGCAGAGTCAGCCACGGGGGAGATTGTGGTCTACTGTGATACAGACTGCGTTTATAGTCCTAGGTGGTTGCAAGCATTAGTGGAACCGTTCCTAGATCCTGCAATCGAGATAGTCTGCGGTGAAACAAAGATCCCAGTAACAGGAATCTATTCCATGGCGACGGCACTAAACTACATGCTGCACCGCCAACCAAGCAAAGCTAAGTTAACCAAAACACCATTTTACTATTTCAATAACGTTGCTTTCCGACGTCAGGTTCTTTGTCAGATACCTATGCCAACTGATTTGCCGATATATCGGGGAACTTGTAGCGTGCACTCGCGACTGCTAATGCAAAAGGGTCACTGTATTTGGAAGCAATCGATCGCAGAAGCATGGCATGCTCCGCCAAATGGTATTCAACACTACTTTTGGCGTTTTTTAGCGATGGGACATGATCACTATTGGCTAGATGTTTATTTTGCCGAATTGCAGTGTCAATCCAGGGCTCGTGCACCCAAAACAGCTTCCCAAATCGCTGCTAAAACTACGAATGGAGAAAAGCTGGCGCACAAAACATCTCATAAACCATTAATGACCCGAATTAACCAGAAGGTTGGCTACATCATTCGACAGACCAATATCTATTTACAAGAAGACCCAGAACTCAAACGATTTATCTTGCCAGCTCTGCCAATTGTGTTGCTATCGCAGAGCTTGATTTTTGCGGGCAGAGCGATCACAAGTCGATATCCTCATTTACTCCTAAAGGAGTATTTAAAGAGGTTTGAGCCGGAGTACGGTCAAAAGCTATTCGCCCAATCATATGCTTTCCCGACGCCCGCTGAATGGACAGAGCGTCATCTTGGCATAAGTGATTCATCTATTTCAAGTAATTATTTACACCAAGTCAACAGATCCTAGTACGAAGGATTGAGGCTCTAACGTAATGGGACTAAATTTATGCCATAGTTGGCCGTTTATAGCCGTAACGTGACTAACGGCGGATGAGGACAACTTCGATTTCGAGGTCGTCATAGTCGTCAAGTTCGGATATGTCTTCAAAGCTAATCTGGTAGTGATCGCCGTTGTTATAAATCGACTTTTGGACACGGACAGCATAAGCATTGTCAAATTCAGACGCACCGATCAGACGATTATCGCCTTCGAAATAGTAAGTGAAGAAACCTGCCTCAGAGCCCAAATAGAACCATTGGGATGGGTTATTGTTTTCGACTTCGTAAACCATCGTCGAGAGAGGGGGCAGCATTTCAGGCGAACGGGGTGGGGCTTGCTCTTTGTAAACCCGTAGCCGCTGTTGATAATCCGCTTCTCCCGAAATGATACGGAACCAAACCTCATGACGATCGCTCTGCCCAGCATTCCATAATGCGTAGGCGGTGGCATCAGGTTGCGAAATATCGAAACTGTGAACTAGCTGTTGCAGGGGAGGTGGCGTAATTGTGGTTTGTGCCTGCAGCGATCGGAGTGGCGCGATCGCTGTAACCATCGCAGTGGTTAACAAGAGGGCTCCGACCTTACCGGCCCAAACGCGAACAACCATTTCTCCAGTTCCTCAAGTGACGCAGTTCTGTCATCCAAGATAACTTGTCCGCCCAATTTTGGGCCATTTCGCACTAAAAAAGCTATATTTGAAGCTTTTTGGTCAATTATCATCAGCCTTAGGCAGCTCAAACAAGTCCCATTCCTGACGACTTCTACACTTACTGCCACTTCCTTCCGCCTTCACCTCTCTCCCAATACTGCTCTATGTCCACGGTTCCCGACATTCCGCTCTGGTTAATAATCGGTCTACCCGGCAGCGGCAAGTCAACGTGGGCTCGTCGCTTTCAACAAGCAGGTCCAGAGATCGCTTACATTTCTACGGATCAGATCCGGGGTGAACTATTTGGTGATGAGGCCATTCAAGGCTCTTGGCCCCAAGTATGGCAACGCGTACAGCAAGATTTTCAAATCGTGGTGCAGCAGACCGATGAAGGACAGGTGAGCGGCGCACTTTACGATGCGACAAATGTACAGCGCCGAGGACGGCGGCGGGTAATTCAAGCTGCAAGATCTTCAGGATTTACACGGCTGCAAGCAGTTTGGCTCGACGTTCCCTTGGCCACTTGTCTTGAGCGTAATCAACGACGAGCGCGGCAGGTACCGACAGACATCATCAATGCTATGTCGCGTCAGTTAGCAGGAGCACCGCCGCATCCCGATGAAGGGTTTGCTGCGGTGTACCGCCTCCGTTAACTCCTCGATTGTGAGCCATTAGAGACGAGTGACCGATTCCAGATTCTCAGGCAGTCTAATAGCCACGAGAACGCAACACCCGATTCAGCAACGGTTCACCTGCTTGCGATCGGTGATAGTTTTCAACAATTTGAGGGGCAACCGACTCCGGGTTAGTAATGCTGGAGCAATGGGGCGTCAGCCGAATTTTGGGATGAGCCCAAAAGGGATGGGTCGGCGGCAGGGGCTCTTGGCGAAAGACATCCAAACAAGCGCCGCGTAAATAGCCAACATGAATCGCCTCAACTAGATCCGCCTCGACCAAGTGTGCCCCACGAGCCACATTGACAAGGTAGGCCGGACGCGGAAGTTGGGCGAAGAGATCAAGATTCAAAATATCGCGGGTCTGCGCCGTGAGCGGGAGCAAACAAACCAAGATCCGGGTTTGCTGCAAAAACTGCGGTAGCTG
>CAZFWL010000168.1:0-3447 GCA_964522775.1 uncultured Halomicronema sp. | reverse complement strand
CTCCAGCGTACGCAGTGACACCTTCGATCTGCTTGGGCGATCTCGCCCAACCGACGACGTTAAAACCTAGCTCTACTAACTTTTGAGCGGCGTACGTGCCTAACTGGCCTAAGCCCATAATGCCAACGGTGCAGTGTTGACTCAGGGCCGGAGTGTGGGGTTGCCAACGTCCAGCAACTTGCTGCTCTTGATAGATATCGAAGTCGCGCACAACGCCCATCGTCGCTGCAGCAATGTATTCAAACATGGACTGTGCTAACAACGGATCTACGAGCCGCACAATTGGGATGTCAGTCGGTAAGTCGGCCTCTTGCAGTAAGTGATCAACACCGGCCCCAAAGGATGACACACAGCGCAGGTTGGGCAATTGCGTCCAAATTTCAGTGGGCTGCTGCCAAGCCAGCGCAAAGGTGACAGCTTCTGGAACGGTTACCTGCGGCCAGACGACAATATCCAAATCCGGATCGCATGTTTGCAGGGCCAGTTGCCAACGGCTGAGATCGGGGCGATTTGGCGAAACAATCAGCAACGTCATTGGAAATGCAAATCCTAAAGGGCAGTCACGACGGCCTTCATCGCCTGATCCACAGTGGGGTACTGATACTCAAAGCCGTTGACCTGCAACTGTTTCGGCAAAACTTGCTGCCCTTCGAGGACAACAACCGCGCCGTCACCCAGCAGCGCCTCAATGACAAAGTCTGGCACTGGCAGCCAAGAGGGGCGATTAAGCGCCTGCCCCAAGGCTTCACAGGCTTGCGCCATCCGCACCGGGTTAGGAGCAGTCGCATTGTAAACCCCATTCATCGACTCATTCGTCAGCGATCGCATCAAAATGGCCACTAAATCATCCCGATGAATCCACGAAAACCATTGTTGACCACTGCCAATGGGGCCACCGGCAAACAGGCGAAATGGCGTCAACATGCGCTCCAAAGCGCCCCCATCGCCCAGCACAATACCAATACGAGGGATGACTAACCTGACACCCTCGATATCTTTAACTTTGAGGGCCGCAGATTCCCAGGCTTGGCAAATTTGCGACAGAAAATCACGTTTGGCCGGCACACTGGCTTCGTCAAACGTGGCAGTTTCGCTCGTGCCGTAGTAGCCGATCGCCGATGCACTCACCAACACTTTAGGCTTGACTTCCGCCTGAGCGATCGCCTCCACCAATTTCTCAGTACCCACCTTGCGGCTATCCATCATGGCTTGCTTGTGCGCTGCCGTCCACCGTTCTGAAATGGGCGCTCCGGCCAGATTAACAACGCCATCACAGCCTGAAATGGCGGCCTGCCAATCGCCTGTACTTTGAGGGGTGTAGGCGACCAGAGTCACTTGCGGAAAAGCGGCTTCTGGAAAAATTCGTCGGGCTTTGGCGGTATCACGTGTCAGAACCAACACTTCGTGGCCTGCTGCTTGCAGGGCTTTGACCAGCCCACTGCCGACAAAACCGGTGCCTCCGGTGACTGCCACTTTCATGGAACCCCGACTCCTTCACAATTCACTGCCTTAAACCTACCAAATTGCCTTACGCTCTGCGGCGGCCCAAACAGCGGAGATCGCCCCGAGATTTACATTGCCATGAAAATGACTGGCTCAAGCCGCCAATCACGAGGCGCTGCTCAAGCCAGCCAATTTAACAATCAAGTCGTCTTCGCTTAGAACGCGGACTCAGGCAATTCTGGCGGTTCTTCACCAAACCACTCCTGATAGATGGCAGCGTAAGTACCATCTTCCATCATGGTCATGAGGGCGTCGTTAATAATTTCGACATTGGGAGAGCCCTTGGGCAAGGCAATGCCGTAAAACTCCGTGGTTAGCAGTTCGCCCACCACCTTGAGCCCGTCGATATTGCCCGAAGCGATCGCATCCAGCGTTACCGGAGCGTCGTTAATGACTGCATCCACATTGCCATTCGCCAACTCTTGCAAGGCCAGGGGAGCCGAGTCAAAGGTACTGAGTTCAGCACCAGGAATTTCCGCAGCGGTTTCCGCGCCGGTCGTGCCAATCTGAACGGCAATCCGCTTGTCCTGCAAGTCATCCAGGGACGCGACTTCAGTGTTATCTGCCTGGACTGCGATCGCCAAACCGGCTTTCACATAAGGTCGAGAGAAATCAACGGTTTGCAAACGTTCTTCGGTAATGGTCATGCCACTGATCGCCGCATCCACGGTGCCCGCCTGCAATGCAGGAATGATGCCATCGAAGGGGAGTGACTCAAACTGCACCTCTAGGCCAGCAGTCTCACCAATCGCTTCCATCAAGTCAATGTCAAAACCATCGAGTTCACCATTTTCGTCCTGAAACTCAAACGGCGGAAAGGCTGGCTCAGTCGCCACCGTCAACGTGCCAGTTACTTCCTCAGTACTCGCCGAATCCGTCGCGGCATCAGTGTCATCTGCTGTATCGGTAGGCGCGGAACCGCCACAGGCGGCTAACACCAGTGACGCACTCAGGCCAAACGCCAGGTTCCGTAACAATGCTGAACGCTTAATCGACATATTAAAATCTTTCCTTTCACCACAAACTGGACTTACACGATACGATACTGCCAGCTTACCGATGATAATCTTCACGGTATTTCCCAAATGCCATCCCCATTACAGAATTCGCCCCCTTTGAGCTATGCCTGACTCTCAGACCGCGATCGCCTTTAACCAACTGCGAAAAAGCTATGGCCCGCTAGAAGTTTTGAAGGGTCTGAGTGGTGAAATTTATGCTGGTCAAGTGGTTGCCATTATTGGCGCTTCGGGTTGCGGCAAAAGTACTCTGCTGCGGTGCTTTAACCGGCTAGAGACCATCAACGGCGGTACCTTAACGGTAAATGGCATGGATCTATCCAGGCCAGATCTATCGCGGAAACAGCTCCAACGGCTGCGGGCACAGGTGGGCATGGTGTTCCAACAATTCAATTTGTTTCCGCACCTGACTGTCGTGGAAAACTTGACCCTAGCTCCGCAAAAAGCCCTCGGTAAATCTAAGAATGACAGCCGAGAACTCGCCAGTCACTTTCTCAGTAAGGTTGGCTTATTAGAAAAAGGCCAGTCTTATCCTGATCAACTGTCTGGTGGACAAAAGCAACGAGTCGCGATCGCCCGTGCATTGTGCATGGAACCCGAGATCATTTTGTTTGATGAGCCAACAAGCGCCCTTGATCCGGAACTGGTCGGTGAAGTGCTCGACGTCATGAAGCAATTGGCCGAAGAAGGCATGACGATGGTGATCGTCACCCACGAGATGCAGTTTGCGCGAGATGTCGCTGATCGTGTCATCTTCCTCAATCAGGGATTGGTGGAAGAAGATGGCAAAGCCTATGACGTGATTACAAACCCACAGAGCGATCGCCTCAGAGCTTTTTTGAGCCGTATGCAACTCGCTGGAGTCGTCTAATAAACGTGAGTTCGACGAGCAGAATTGAGCAAGAAAAAAGCTGAGACTGGATTTGAA
>CAZFWL010000167.1:0-6450 GCA_964522775.1 uncultured Halomicronema sp. | reverse complement strand
CCCTAAGCCGTTATTCCCGAAATTATCATTGCCGATAATGATTGCCCCTGGAACTGCTTCATATGAAACGCTATGCGTAGACTCTCGAAATTCCTCAAAAGCTGCTGCCGCTGCTTGTCTTTCTGAACTAAAGTCTGCGTTTCTAAATCCGCCACCGATAACCCTGGTTTCAGTTTCTATGTAGCTAATTGCATGAACGATTCGCCGGTACTTAATATCACTGCCAGGTCTATCAGGTCTGCCAGGCACCGGAAACACCTGGCCCTCTTCGGGTTCCTCATCATCCCCTGCTATCTCCGGCGGGGTGCTCTGACACTCGGGTAAGTCATTGCGCCAGCAGACAATACCAGACGGGCCGGAAATGCCTAAAAAGGTCGGGTCAAGCTGAAAGCACGTCTCACAGAGCGATACGGTAATTGACCCGGTAAAGGCAATCTCTCGGATATCCAGCGGGTCAACGATTTGCCCGCCGCAGTAAGGGCTATTGGGCCAGAGGTCACAGTTGCGCGGGTCTACGGGCTCATTACCAGTCCAATAAAACGGGCTATCGCCAATCTGCGTCAGCGATTCGTTAACGGTCGGATCTAAATCTAGGGAGGCCCCAACGATGGGCAGAATTGAGCCTACGGTATTCACCACGTTTTCGGCAGACTCTAAATGATCGGCCCCTGCCTCTAACTCCCTCAACTTTTTGGTGGCCTGATTGTCGGGCAATAGGTCGGGAATCTCCGTTTTCACCCGCCCTCGAACTGCGGTGATACTCATGTCGAGACCTCCCGATGCTTGATGACGAGGGTGTTGTGGTACTCAGAGCGGGTGAGATAGGCGTATTTGTACAAATCGGCTTCCAACCGCCCCATGGCCCAGCCCTGCCACAGCTCGAACGGAAAGGACCGCTGGATTTTGTTCTCAGCAACTTGAATCATTAGGCAAACTCCGCGATCGCAATGGGGGTATTCGTCTCAGAGCTGATCGCCGACAGCGCCCCCCGGTAAAGGTTGGAGCGGTTGATCTCATAGGCCCCGCCTCTGGGATACAAGACAATGCCTTGCCCTGGTGTGGCGATGGGCTGATAAGAGAGCGTGACGACTGCAGTATCAGAGCGGTTGATGACGGTGGCCTGCTTACGGAGCGGGGTCTGAGCCAGAATAATTTCGCTACTGGTGCCGATGGTGGTCTGGTTTTCCGTGCTCTGGGTAATGATTTCCCCTTCAGACGGCAGACTGGTCACTTCCTCACGGGCACAGCCAAAGAGGTTGATGCTATCCCCCGGCTGCATCGTGCCAAAGCCGACATCAATCACCCGCACGCCCAGGCGAGCATCATTGGCCATGGCAAACGCGGGTTGGTTGCTGAGATACGAAAGCAAGTCCACTACATAGAACGGCCTGCGGTTCATGATGCTGAAGTTAAACAAGGGCATCCAACCGCTGTAGGTGTTCTCAATCAGCAATTCCAGCTCATAGCGATCTGAGCCATATTCCAGGTCACGAATGATCTCGCTTTTGGCCGTGCGACTGGTGCCCAGGGGAATATCGGGCACTTGGGTCTCTGGCAACGAGGTAATGTCAATCCTTGCCCGCAAATCTGTAATGAACCCATAGAACTTGAGGCTTTGGGCAACATCCCAAGGACTGACATAACCACTCTCATAAATAGTAGTAATTTGGGCAGCATTCTCTGACGTTATGGGCTTGATGATTTGTACAGAACGATTGTAAGTTTCTTGCGTCATGAGCTGAAATTAATTCATCTCGATACTACTAAATTCTTTGAGAACCCATAGGGTTCTATGAACGATTAGCCAGTAGTTGTAATAGTTGCAAACACTGAGGGGATAACTATTATCAAAGCGTAGGCTTGAACCATTCTCAGGAGATATTGAACATGGCCGATTTAACCATCCAGCAAGTTATTGACAAGTTGCCTGCGGGCTCTGCCACAGAAACCGCAGACGATGTAACCATCTCACTCAAAACATTGATGGGAGAGGCATCTGTACAGCTCGCAGACGAAAAGACCGCTGAATTCCTTACCAAGCTATTGGGCGCTTGTGCGAGTGCTCAGGTAGATTACAACGCTGCCAACGAGACGAATTTGACGGGCTATCCGAACCCGACTTTTGGAACGCCAACTGCTGATAACAGTGGCGGCATTTTCAGTCGTCGCACTCACACAGTGACGGTTAATGTGCCTGTTGATGTAGATGAGACGGTCGGGGTTTAATTTTGTCTTTTTAACGGGGTTAATTAGCAACAATTAGCCCCATAAACCCCCAATTAGCAAACATTAATTAGGTAGGAAAATGGGCAAGTATGATGATAGACGCCCGGTCTCTGTAGTTCCTTTCAACGGCTCAGGTATTCGATATGGCTTTCTAACCAATATCGACGCGGGGGACGGCAGCGCACTCGGGCATGCAGACGCGGCCAACCGCGATCAGCAGGGCTTGGTCTTTGGGGCCAACTCGCCAAAACCAGCGCGGGCCACTCGCAAACGGGCCGCAGGGACAACTAGCAGCTTTATCGATTGGAACTCGGTGGCCGCTGCCCGTCAGTCTGGCTGGTCAGTAGGCAAAGGCTCGTTGCGGCGTGGTGGGCAAACTCCCAAGACTCGCGTAGTTGCTGTGACCTTCCAGGGCATCACCTATGCGTGGAATATGCCGTTGGATACGTACAACAACATCGGTGCGGGCGATCGCCAAACGCTCGGCATCCGCGATACCCAGACTGGTGACACCGATCTGGTGTTTGGGGCGGACTCGCCCAAGCCGCCCAAGGCCATCTTTGACGCGGGTGAGAACAGCTACAGCACCTACTACGACCCAACCAATGGCAGCTTGCCAGAGGGCTGGGCGGGTGCTTCTAACAGTCAAGATCCCACTCAGGCTCCGTAACGTGATGCAAACCACCGCTAGCCCATTGATTCTGCCGGGTCATCCGCTGTTTTCTCGAACGGTGGATACCGCCCCGTTGCCGCCTGGGTGGAAACGGGAGGCCGAATCTTTGGGCCAGCTTCCTAACTACGTGGTGGATGCTGAAACCGGGCTGTTTCGGCCCGCTCGCAGTGAGGCGGAGCTAGACGAATACCTATTCGGGGGGGAGTATGACCAGCGCGTGACTGCGATGGACAGGCAACCGGAAGTCGAGCACTGGGATTTAGACCATGGCTTGGTTGAGCGTTGGTAGTGCCTCAGCTCTGGAAAAGAACTGGTCAAATGTAGGCGAGATTCAGAGTGACATTCTGAGGCTGCGATACACCTTCTTTGGCGATGTGCCCAGCCGTCCGATTCAAGGCTTTTTGCGGGAGCGCTACGAACTCAATTTGTACAATTCCCGCTGGTACAACTTGTACCCAAAGTCGCCGGAGACCGAAGTGTTGATATTAGATCGCTCGCCCGGCTTTGAGGGCAGCATTTACCAGGCCCGCACGGTGCAAGTGAGAAAGCGCGGGTCAGACTCGTTTAACTGGACTGTGCAAATCGACCAGTGGTTATAGCCATGGATTACAAGGCAATGTTTGAAGCGGGCCTGACTGCGTTGGGGGTATCGGCTGCGGTCGGTTGGTTCCTCTGGCAGCGCTTTCAGGCTCTAGAAAAGCGGCTCGACAGAATTGAACTCTCAGCTTTGGAGCAAAAGCACAAATTGGAGACATCACGGCTCGCGGGGCAGAGCAATATTGACCGCTTAGAGCTGTTTTGCAACGGGAACAAGGAACTGATCGAGCACAGAACGCAGCGCTTCAAGGCGGAAATGGAGAAGGTAGAAGTCCGACTGTCTGCAGATGTGTCAGACATCAAAGCGTTTTTGTCTCAAAATTCAGACTTTGGAATCCGGGGACGATCGCCCAAATAGGTAACGCTAGGAACCCTGATGATGCTGACTAATCTGCTCATGGAATTGATGCAATATCCACTGGTAGCGTTTGTCCTGGTGGGCATCGCTGGCATTCTGCATGGGGCACTGTGGTTCCGAATTCTACAAAAAACAGAGCTCCCCTTGATTTATCCAATAGTTGGGGGGCTCTGTGCGTTTCTGTCGCTATTTAATGGGCTGCTGGTATTGGTGCCCCTGCTCGTTGCGGCGCTGAAGCCTTGGCCGGTGAGTGAGCCGCCATATGCCCAGCGCAAACGTCGCATTTAGTGCTTGGCATGAGCAGAACACCTTGGTATCAGTTGGCTGACCACTGCTAGATTTGTGGCGATCGCCTGGTCACGGGCTAAGACCCGAAAGGAATATGCGGCTGAACGTGACTTCAACCATCTGAAGAACAACTATAAACAGTTGGCTCAGAACGTGGAGGAGCTGTGGCGACTGATGGATAACCAGTTTCGGGAGCATCAAGAGAAGTTATCGGGTCAGCACGAGGAGATACTGCGCGAGCTGGTGAAGCTACAGCGGGAATCGTAGGAGTAGGCTGCAACTTGGTGCAGTTTGCGTAGATCTCATCCAAATATCAGTTTATTTTCGCAATGTCTCACACATAACTTCATGGAGACTCCGTATCTGGAGAAATAGAGATTTTTGATAGTCCCACCTTTTCTGCTAGCGTTAGCACGTTATTAGTGAACTCGTTCACGTCACCTGAGAAGGCAGTGACACTACTCGCTAGGGTTGCAGTTGCGGTCCCAATAGCCAGAAGTCGCTGGAGACGTTTGCCAATTCGCTCAGGTTTTTGTTTTTCTGCGTTGTTTAGATCGGATTCAAGATCCTCCAGTTCTTTAAGAGCCTCTTCTTTCTGGGCCTTCGGAAATCCTTGTGAAGCATCCCGCAATAGCGCCAGTAGTTGCTCAATTTCAGCACTATTTTGATTAACAGAAGCATTCATGACGCCATAGTTGTTACCTGCAACATTGCCCGTCGAACCGTAAAAGGTCTGGTTGATTTCTGACATTGGTCTTTCCGAAAATAGCTTTATCACTTTAAAGTAACTTTCACTTTCAGTTTCTGCTTCCTTGACTCGTACTTCAGCTCTCTTTCTCAAGAGTCTTTCTTTGTATAAAGACTTAGTTAAGCTTTCGATTTTTCCTCGCAGCTCTTCATCGGCATCAGCCTTTAGATGCAGAATGTAAGCATCACCTTTTCGCTCAATTTCCTGTACACCGATATTTGCCTCTGGGTAACCAGATCTAACATCCTGAAGAGTTCTGAAAAGTGTTTTCCAATCAATACCCTTATTAAAGGTGAGAGGTATAGTTTCATGAGCTCTTTCAAGTATCTCGAATAGAAGAGCGAATTCGCCAAAGTCAAAAAAATCTTTTTTATTTATTGGCAAACGATCACAAAATTCACCATCTTCCGAATGACGAAAAATATGCCCGCAAATTACGTCTTTAAGCGTGGTGTCTCCACTAATTTGCCAGTTTGAAATACAAGCACCAGTCAATATGGATTGACGGAAATCTGCACCCATAGCTTGAGCTGCAGTCAAATCAACACCACTCAAATCTGCACCCTTAAAAGTGGAGGCATTTAGGTCAGAGTATGAAAGATCTGCTTTTCTACAAACAGAGTGGTTAAGGCAAGATTCATTTAATACTGCTCTACGAAGGTTAGCCTTTTGAATTTTTGAATTTATGATGACAGCACTGCTTAAATTTATACTTTGAAGATCGGCATTTTTCATGCTCGATTTAGACAGGTTTGAGCCCGAGAAATTGGCTCTCTTCAAAATAGCATTATCTAAGTTTACACCGTAAAGATTTATATTTGAAACTTCATTCCCCTCTAGGTTAGAAAGCTTCATGTTTGCAAATGTCAAATCGGAATTATGGAAAACAACCGTCCTCAAGTCAAGCTCATCTAGCCTAGAATTGCTAAGTTTTGCTTGACTAAAATTGCAATTCTTCAATCGTGATTTCGAGAATGTTGAGTATGTAAGTCTGGCACCTTCGAAACTTGTCCCTGTTAGATCTGCCCCTTCAAAATTTGCATTCTCAAGGTCTGCATTCTTGAAGTTTGAACCTTCGAGCAAGGCATAACTAAAATTAGCATTTCTGAGCTTGCAACTCTCGAAGTTTGAATTTCTTAGATCAGCAAAATACTTTCTTCCATCTCCTTTGAGATCATTCAATCCCAAGTAGATGTCTGATAACTTAAGATGGCTAAAGTCTTTTTCAATGATTTTCTTTTTGTTTGCTACAGATTTCTTGTCATAATGGCGACGGACATTGAGATCGAGTACTTCTACATTGGCTGATCGACTCATATAATATTTTCGGTCAAATGCAGATAGATGAGAGCCTTCGACCTTATAAAAATCTACACCAGTTAATTTCGAACCTTGAAAATCAGCAAATGCAATATATGAGTAGCCGAAATTTGAGTAACTTAGATCTGCACCTCTAAAGGATGTTCCATAGCCCATTTCTATGATCAGAAAAGAAAAAAGCTGTCTAAAAATATGGAAAAAGTTAAATTTATATCCATGATTAGTTTTTCCATTCAGAGG
>CAZFWL010000166.1:0-6473 GCA_964522775.1 uncultured Halomicronema sp. | reverse complement strand
CCCAATGCTTTCTCGATGGTGGCTTTGAGTTCAGCATCGTCGGGAGCGGTTTGGGGCTCAAAACGGGCCACGACTTCACCATCACGACCGACGACAAATTTGCCAAAGTTCCAGGCGATGTCTTCACCGTCGCCCACGAGAAACTTATATAGCGGGCTGCGATCCGCACCGTTCACATCTTGCTTTTCTAGCAGCGTGAACTCGACATCGTACTTGGTTTTGGTGAAATCCTTGATTTCATCGGGACTGCCGGGCTCTTGCTTGCCAAACTGGTTACAGGGCACGCCCACAACCACGAGACCGCGATCGCCATATTCTTTGTCCAGCGTGACTAGGCCATCGTATTGAGGAGTCAGGCCGCACTTGCTCGCAACGTTCACGAACAGCACCACCTTGCCGTCGAGGGCATCAGCGGGCAGGGGGGCACCGTCCAAAGTGGTGAGACTAGGTAAAGACATTGATATTGTCCAACTTTACAACTGGTTACATTATTAGCTATTCCTGTACCGCTGCCATCCCCCAATAGTGACTGCGCTAACGGTGAAATCGTCCCGTACAATCCAAAGGCGATGGCCCGCTGGTGGTTTATGCCTGTTGATACCTGGTTTCCCCTCGCGATTTATTTCGAAGATTTGCCGGAGGCCGCCGAGCAGAACCCGGCTCTCCTGGCCGCTATTTTGGAACTCGAAGCCTCGGTGCAGGAGCGGCGCAATTTTCCCGAAATGGCTTGGACGGGAGATTTGCACGGTATTCATCAAGTACATCTGGACGATCGCTTTAGCTGGCTCGTGCAGCAGGTCGAAGTCCATGTGGTGAAGTATCTTCGGGTTTTAGGCATCGATCTAAGCAAGGTGGATTTGTACATCCAGCGAGCTTGGCCAGTGGTATCGCGTCATCAACAAGAAGTCGGCGTTCACTGTCACAATACGGCGCACATCAGTGCGGTGTATTACGTCTCCGTGCCCCTGTCCGGCAGCGACGAGTCCGGCTGTTTGGCCTTTATCGACGATGCGCGACAAAACGAGGTGAGTCCGGGCCTGGGCAGCGAGAACACAGATGTGGTCGCTGAATGGACGCCGTTTAACCAAGATCAAGCGCTGTATCCGCCGGTGGAAGGACGGCTGATGATTTTTCCGTCACGGCAGCGCCACGGCGTCACCTTCAATCACACCGACGATGTGCGAGTTTCGGTTTCCTTTGACATTGTGCTGACGGCAGCCGCCGGGAGTGCAGCGGGCGCGTATGAATTTTTGACGCCGCCACCGGCCCTCTGGCGACGATTTTCGTCATAGCGGCGACGATAACTCCGCGCGGCGAGGATGACTCGACGGGGCCCCTCGAGATCGCTCTAATACCCAGGACGGCACGCTTGACTGCGGGTTCAACACGTCTGATTTGAAACGTCAGCACCCGGATGTGGCGACAGCTGCCCTTTTGAACTGGGAATTTTGCATTTCACACGGGGTTATACCGATTCTCTGAAATTGAACTACAGGTCGTGGATCCCCCGCTGTCGCCGCCCCCTTGTCGAAGGGGGCTCGGCAAAGTGTGTGATCTATAGCCACCATTCGTAGAATACGTCTTGCTTTGCCGAGCGTTTAGCCAATCGCTGTCCCCCTGTCGTTATGGGATGTTAACGAAAGCTATGAAATATATGAAGGTGCGCCGCTCCCAGACTGCCGTCCTCCACAATGGGGGCGTCAACGAGGTGGCGATGGTTGGCGATGGTCCTCAAGTATACGGATGAGGTGCCTGCTGACGCTGTCGTGAACTCGTGACATGGATAACTTAATTCAATGAGAGCAATGGTCAAATTTTTGCGAAATGCCTTCAATGTGGTGGTCTCAATTTTCTTAGTCACGTTTATTGCCATTAACTTGGTTCAATTCGGAAAGTTTTTGCTATCGTCTCAGGGATTGATTTAGCCATCCCAGATCATTCAGCAGTGGCGCGATCACCTGAATGGCTGTGGGTCGGCTAGATTGCCGTGAGCCAGTGATAGTGACATGCTTGAGACCCACTCTTCGGTGCCAGCGGTAACTGAGTTACCTGATAGTCCCGCCATTGCTGATTATCTCAACGCGACACTGGCGCTGATGCCCCCTTTGCAGGTGAGTGGTCTGCCGCCGCTGTTGCACATTTATCTACAGCCCACTCACGTCGGCAGCATTGGCGGCTTGCTGCCCCGCTTAGAGGCGGCATTGCGATCGCTGTCGGCCGAGCAATGTTGGGACGTTTATCTTTTCGTTGAAGAGCGCTCAACCGAAGCTGTGCCAAATGGCCCGACGGCGCGGTTGATTCACCACTCGTTGATTGAGCCCAGGCGTTCGTCAACGGCACCGGCGCTGCAATTACCCACTTTTACTGCCGAGGCTCCTGACCCTGTTGCGGAAGCTGTGCCTGAGTCGCAGCCAATCGAAGAGTCGCAGTCAACCGAAGAGTCGCAGCCAACTGAGTCGACGGACTCAACACCATTACTGCAACTGCCCTCGCTCACCACGTCTGAACCCTCGCCGAGCACCCTCCCTCGCTCAGTTACCAACCGACCTGTCACCACCACTTGGCAGCAACAAGCAATTAATCATCGCCATCGAAGGCAACGTCGACAGGCGATTTTTGGCATTCTGGCCATTACGGGCGTGAGCTTTGTATTAGGGTCGTTTACGTCGGCTGGGGTTGCCTGGTTACTGGCCGGACGAGAATCGCAGCCCGCTGCCGTCGAAGCTAACATTGCCGAATTGGAACCCGCGATCGCCCCCACTGATGCCGACACTTTGGCCCCCGGCCCGGACGCCACGGGGGATGTGGTTAATACGCCTAGCGCCTCGCTGCCCGTCTCCCCCAATTCTTTGATCAGTCCGATTGCCGTTCCGAGTGAGTTGGGAGCCGCTGCCAACGCTTTAACCGCCCCTGTGGCAACGCCCGCCGCTGTACAGCTCAAAGCCGTGGGTGACGTGATTCCGGGAACCGACTTTCCCAACTATCGGTTGCCCAACGACCCGAACTACCTGTTCAACAGCGTCAAGATGTTCATGGGCGAGGTGGATATTGTCTTTGGCAACTTTGAAAGTACGCTGACAGACCACCCCTATGCGGAAAAGGACATTAGTCAGGGGATGACCTTTGCCTTTCGGACGCCGCCGAACTGGACGGATGTACTGAAGTCCGCTGGCTTTGATGTTTTGAGCGTGGCCAACAACCATTCCTTTGACTTTGGCGATGCAGGGTTTGAGGACACGATCGCCAACATTCACCAGTCAGGAATGCAGGCGGTGGGGCGTAAAGGCGACATTGTGAAAGTGGAAGCCAACGGCTACACCGTCGCGTCAATCGGCTACAGCTATTGGCCCGACCACAACGATATGAATGACCTGGCGACGGCGGCGGCTTTGGTGCAGCAAGCTCAGGCTGAAGCGGACATGGTGGTGATTTCCGTGCATGCCGGGGCTGAGGGTACCGACGCCATGCGAGTGCGTAATCAAACGGAGTATTTTTTCTCGGAAAATCGCGGCAACATGGTGCATTTTTCGCGCTCGATGATCGACGCGGGCGCGGACCTGATTTTGGGGCATGGTCCCCATGTGCCCCGCGCGGTCGAACTCTATCAGGGCAAGCTGATTGCCTACTCGCTGGGCAACTTTTTGGGCTATCGCACGTTGTCGACAACGGGGCCGTTGGGGTTATCGATGATTTTGCAAGTAGACCTGGATGAAGCGGGCAATTTCCTGACGGGACGGGTGATTCCGGTGGCGTTGGATAAGAATGGCGTGCCCTATATCGACAATGGGTTTGCCAGCGTGACCTTGATGCGACAACTCACGCGTCAAGATTTTCCTGACACGCCGCTCAAAATCGATGAAATGGGATACATTTTGAGGACTGATCAGCCCTAGCGGCAAGTGTTTCACCGATCAAGCAGGGCCAGTACAGGACGACGTCGCCGATGAGTCTACAGGGTGCGGATACAAACAGGAGTGCAGCGACATGCGATCGCGCTTAATCACAGGCAGTGTGCTACTGGTGTTGTTACTGGCAGTTGCGAGTACCTGTCGGCAAAAGACCACTTCGACCGCTACGGATGCGACTGATCAGGCCGATGCTCCGGCTTCGCTCACGGCGGTGGCGAATGCGGCTGATGCGTCTGGCAGTGCTCCCCACGCAACTCAATCTAGCGGCAGTGTTCGTCCCCATGCAGCGACAACGGCTCGTTCCGCTCCCCTGGTGGGTCGCCTGACTGCGGCTGATCCGGCGGCGCAGATCAATGTGCGATCGCAGCCTTCGCAAGTGAGTGACGCCATTGGGTTTGGGACGGTCGGTGAGGCTGTCATTGTGGGACATACCGAAACGGATGCCGATGGCTATGCCTGGTATCAGGTCACCTTTGAACGGGACGAGATGGTCGGCTGGGTCCGCGAAGATTTGCTAGAGCTGCCCACGGCCGAGCCAGTGGCCGAGACTGCGGTGGTGGCGAATACCGCCGCTACGCCTCAGGCCCCCAGCGATACCTTGAAAACCGCCCTCGATGAAACCTGTGGTGGGCAAACCGCGATCGAGGCTTACTACATCACCCCTAGCAACACCATTTACATCTGTAAAACGCGGAACCAGCGCACCTACCTGTCCCAAGAAGCAGGTACCGAACAGGTGGTCACCACCCAAGACGTGGAAGCCCTGGGCGGGGGCTACATCATCACCAACGGTAACTATGAATATCGCTTGGACTCCGGCAGTTTCGTCGTCGTGCGATTTGACGACTCAGGTCAGCAAGAAGAAGTGCTGCGCGAAAATATTGTCTACACCGAACGCTATTGAAGCCGAGGAAAAACAGCGGATGCAGGCGAACAATCACGATGTTGCGGGCTGTCCTTGAATGACCATGACTGAACAGGGCGCCCGATGCAGCACATAGTTGCTGACGCTACCCAACAGAACTTCTTTAATCCCCTGGTGGCCGCGCCGACCCACCACAATCAGGTCTGCGTCCCAATCCTGTGCTGCTGCACAAAGTTGTTGCCCCGCTTCGCCAATGCGCCAGTCCCAGTCGACCTCGACCCCGAGATTGGCGGCATCATTCACAAAGCCGTCCATCCATTTGCGGGTGGCTTCCATTTCTTCGTTGACCTGTTGCTGGGTTTGCTGCATGAACTTGTCGAGATTGGCGTTGTAGCGATCGCCGAAATCCTGATTCGAGCGAGGCAGGGTCAAACAGTGCAGCAACAGTAGTTTGGCACCCTGCAGTTTGGCCAAGGCAGTGGCTTGCTTAAACACCGCTTCAGACCGGGGGGACTGATCAATTGCCACTAGAATTTTTTGATATACGCTCATTGAGAATCGTTTCGCGATGTCGATGATGCGACGATATGAATCGGCTGATGAAGATAGATGCCGACCGGATATGTAGTCGTCTCGCGAACCTCCACTTTTAGCTTTCACGATGAGCCGCGAACTGTGGGAAAGATTTAATTTTTTGTTGTTGAAAGGGCTGGTTTATCAACACAGGTTCACACTTTGGCTCAATAATTTTGGCGACTGTTTTCCCCTGGTTGCTGAGCTATCGCGTACTACTGCCGCCATCCTGGATAATCAAAACAGTCACGCACCGGGTGGAACCCATGGGACGACCAACCAGACGACAACTGATGGCCGGAGCCGGAGCCCTAGCCGCACTGTTGCCTTTCGCGACAAAGCATCCGTCGGCGCAAGCGGCCTCGCCCGACATCATCAAACCGCCACGGCTGCGGCCCGGCGATACCGTCGGCATCATCAGTCCGGCGGGGGCCACTTTCAACAAGACCGATTTAGACATTGTGATGGATGCGGTCAGGGGGCTCGGGTTAGTGCCGCGTCCTGCCCCCCATGTGTTGGCGCAGTATGGTTATCTCGCGGGGCAAGACCGAGATCGCGCCGCTGATGTGAATCAGTTCTTTGGCGATCCAGACATTGCCGCACTACTGCCTATTCGCGGCGATTGGGGCTGCGCCCGCATTTTGCCCTACTTGGACTACGATCTGATTCGCCAAAATCCCAAAATTATCACTGGCTTTAGCGACCTCACCGCTTTGCTGCTGGGCATCACGGCCCAGACTGGCTTGGTGACCTTTCATGGCCCCAATGGCCTCACCGCCTGGCGACCTGACCAAACCGAACCCTTTCGCCAAGTGCTGTTTGAGGGGCAAGCCTTGACCTTTGAAAATCCGATCGCGGGGGAAGACCGCGATCGCCTCATGCAAACTCGGTTTCGCGTGCAAACGATCACCCCCGGTCAGGTGCGCGGCAAGCTCTATGGCGGGAATCTCTCAGTCATTTCCGGCATCGTTGGCTCGCCCTATGTCCCTGACTTGAGCGGCGCCATCCTCTTTTTAGAAGATGTGGGGGAATCGGTTTACCGCGTCGATCGCATGTTGACTCAACTGAAACTCGCCGGTGTTTTGGACCAGCTGGGCGGCTTTGTCTTTGGTCAATGTACTAACTGT
>CAZFWL010000165.1:0-6497 GCA_964522775.1 uncultured Halomicronema sp. | reverse complement strand
GGCATGCACTTGGAGGCACCCGAATTCGACGAATCAGCTGCCGCGTATCTAACGGCGTTGTCTACAGCAATTACGGACCCGAATACTGGCAACGTTGCGGGAGTGATTAAATCTGGCGCTTCTTTGTCCAGCTTGAACGAACGACTGGTTGAGTTTTTGCAAGCCACCGTTGCGGAGTCGAAGCAAGTGCAGGTCATTGACCCCGCTAACCAAAAGATTGTGGCCTCACTACAGGCCGACGAAGCTGGACAAGTGGTGGCGGCTCCTGGTGACGAGTTGAACAACCAAACCATTACCGGTGGCGAAGCCATTATCAGGGTGGCGAATGACTTGAGGGTAGCCCTAGCAACAGGCAATCAAACGAGTGACGAACTAGCTGCATCCCTGGCGGAAACTTACGGTTTGCAGGATGTACAGGTTGAATACTTCACCGATGCGACTGCGCCGGTGCTGGAAGCCCTGTTTCGATTAGACGACAAGTACTATGCGGTTACCACGATTCCGACTATTCCTTGGGCGACCGTCGCTTCTGTGGATGCCGCTGAGTTTAGGGCCGCCGGTTATGGCATTTTAGTGAAGTTCTTAATCGTCGGTAGTGTTTTGGGCCTGGCCTCCGCTGCCATCATCCTGTATTTGGCTCGCCAACTTTCCTCGCCGATTAACAACCTATCGGATGCCGCCAACCAAATGGCCGCTGGCGATTTGAATGTATCGGCATCAGAAGAAGGCACCCGTGAAACCCGGCAACTGGCCGGCACCTTTAACAACCTGGTGGACCGAGTAAAGGCATTGCTCAAACGCCAGCAGGATGAAACGGAGCGGGTACAGTTGCTCGCGGCGATCGCCCAGGCCAAAGATAACGAGGATATGGAAATTCCCCTCAACAAGTATTTGGATGAAATCCGAATCAAACTAGCGGCTGATCGGGTCGTGGTTTATCGCTTCAAGCCGGATATGAGCGGCTACATTTCGGGGGAAGCCGTGGTTAAAGGATTTCCCACGGCGATGGGCGACAACATTAACGATGCCTGCATTCCTCAAGCACTCATTGATGCCTATAAAGAAGGGCGGGTGGTGCCCACCAACGACGTGATGCGAGCAGGCTTTCACCCGGATCATCAGCAGCTGATGGTGCGGCTAGCAATCAAAGCCAACCTGGTGGTGCCGATTGTGATTGCGGGCGAGTTGTTTGGTTTACTGGTGGCGCATCACTGTGCCCAAACCCACGATTGGCAAAATGACGAAATCACCCTCATGCAAGATGAAGCTGAACAGTTGGGCGTGGCCATGAGTAGTTTGGCAGCCATTGAAACTCAGAAGCTAGCGGTAGCCGAGCAAGAGCAGCGACGTCAAGATCTGGAAATGCAGCTGCTGACGATGATGGAGCGGATTGAAGGAGCTGCCGACGGTGACCTCACCTCCCGAGCTCAGCTGATGGAAGGGGAAATCGGGATTGTCGCTGACTTGTTCAACGCGGTAATTGAGAACCTGCAGGACATTGCGATTCAGGTGCGATCGTCGTCTGGGCAGGTGAACCAGTCGCTGAATCAGAATGAGGTCGCGATTCGTCACTTGGCCGAACAAGCCATTTTGGAGGCGAAGGAAATTCAGAAGGCTTTGGGTTCGGTACAGTCCATGTCACAAGCGATTGAATCGGTTGCCGAAAACGCCGAAGCCGCTTCCGCCATTACCAACTCCGCCTACGCCACGGTACAAGCCGGAAACCAGGCGATGGACCAAACCGTGGGCAGTATCCTCGGTTTGAGAACGACCATCGGCGACACCACGAAGAAAATGAAACGCTTGGGAGAGTCCGCCCAAAAGATTTCTCAGGTGGTGTCCTTGATTGACGAGCTGGCGCTCAAAACGAATTTGCTCTCGATTAACGCGAGTGTGGAAGCCGCACGGGCCGGTGAACTGGGTCAGGGCTTTACGGCAGTTGCCGAGCAGGTAGGTTTGCTGGCGGAACAGTCTGCCGCTGCCACCCAGGAAATCGCCAAGATTGTGACCAGCATTCAGTCGGAAACCCAAGAACTGGTAGAGGCGATGGAAACGGGTACTTCTCAGGTGGTTGACAGTACTCAGCAAGTGGAAAACACCAAGCAGCAGTTGGCTGAGGTGCTCCAGCGATCGCAGGAAATTGACGAACTTATGCGCTCCATTTCCACCAACACGATTGCCCAGGCTGATTCTGCCCAAAGTGTTACCGCCGTTATGGAGAAAATCACCCAGGCGTCGAAGCAGCGATCGCAGGCCTCCCGTGAGGTGGCCCAGGCGATGCAAGCCACCGCGCAAGTTTCGCAAAAACTACAGTCGTCTGTAGAACAGTTCAAGGTGGACTAGGTTCACCCCGAGCAAGCGGGGAAATGAGGTGGGGGCGATCGCCCGGCCAGTAAATGGGAGCGCCAGTCCCATCCTGAGCCCTGGCGTGCCCCTAGCCATTTCTCCCCCTGAGCGACATCGCCGTAGAGCAGACCATCCCCTCCGGTCTACCTCGAAAAATCAGCAGGACTTACGCAGTCAAAAACGGCAGACAAGATCGGTGAGGGTAGGATTCCCCCTTGCTCCCTGATCAAGGGAGATGGCGTAGCTGGGGGGATCTTTCAACCGCCTGAAATCTGATCCAGTGCGTAAGTCCTAAATCAGGAGCAGCGGGCAGCCCTCTGCGCTTTGAGTCATGGCTGTCCCGATACCCACTCGCTGGTCTCCGACCCACTCACCCGTGCCATAAACACTATCAACGCTAGAGAGCAATTCTGATGGATACAGAACAACAGGTTCGCCTCAATTTTTTAGAAGAAGTTGAAGACTACTTTGACCAAATCGAAACCGTTGCCTTAGGCATGGCCTCCTCACCAGTCGAGGGTGCTGAGCTGGATCGAGCCATGCGGGCTGCCCACTCAGTCAAAGGGGGAGCCGCAATGATGGGCTTCACTACGTTGAGCAAAGTGGCGCACCGACTGGAAGATTTTTTCAAAATTTTGCGGGTGCGGGGCGACAGCATCGTGCTGACCAATCAGATCGAATCCTTATTTCTGCGCGGGATTGATACTCTACGCTTGATTGGTCAACACAGCCGTCGGGGTGCGGCGATTGATGAGTCGTTCATCCAGGCTCATATTGATCCTGTCTTCGACGATTTGCGCTCATACCTGGGCGACCTGCGGCCCGAAGACGAAGACCGATTGCTCGCTCAGGAAGAAAATGTTGATGTCGCGACGATTATCTTTTCCAGTGGCGTAGAAGACTGTTTAGAGCAGTTTCAGACGGAAATAGAGACCCTACAGCCTGAGCAGTTGCGCCAGGCACTCCTCGACACGTCCACCCAACTCGGTGAATTCGGCCGCGTCAGCGAGTTGGCGACGTTTGTACAGCTCTGCGAATTTGTGCAGGCGCATATTCCTTTAATCAAAACAGCGAGTATCGTCGACTTCGCCTGCCTGGCCTTGGCAACTTGGAAGCGATCGCACGCGCTGGTGTTGATTGGTCACACCCAAAATCTACCGCAAGATTTTGCCTTGACCGAGGATTGGCTAGGGGAAGCATCCACCCCATCTCCCGCTGCTGCCGATGCCACCCAACCAGCGCTGTCTGATGTTGAATTGCCTGACGAGTCCCTCGACCTATCCGCATTTGACTCGTTGGATGAAACGGATGTGCTCGGCCTGCAAGATTTTGTCGGGGACTTTGGTGAAGCAAGGAGTGAATCTTTAGACACCGACTTCAACCTCGATACGGTAGATGACTTAGCCCTATCGGAACTCGACTCAGCCTTTGCTGAGGCTGATGGCCTGGATTGGGGGACCGACGATATCGCTCAGATCGATGATGATGCAGTTTCCGTCGACCCAGGTGACACGGCTGACACCATGGCCCAGTCGCGATCGGAATCGCCCTTGTCTGATCTCGCCACCAGTCATGAAACTTCCCCTGAAACAGAACTGGATGCAGCGATTCCGACTTCGTCAGCCCTGTTCGATACGGCCTCTAGCGACGAAGACGACACTCTGACATCGCCCCAACAGACCACCACAGTGAGAGTTGCGGCTGAACAGTTGCAACAGCTGAATGCGCTGTTTGGGGAGTTGATTGTGGAGCGCAACGCCGTCAACTTGCGCCTTTCCCAACTCCGTAACTTTGTCGCTCTGATGCAAGAGCGGATGGGCCAGTTAGAGGCGTCGAACCAACAACTCCGAAGCTGGTATGACCGGGCCTCTACAGAAGGCTTAATCGCACCGACGGCAGCTTCGGCGGCGATGCCCGCGATCGCTACTAGCACGCCAGACACCGCCTTAGCCATGGCCTCTCCCCAGGCATCCGCAACGGCCATCAATCAGTTTGATACCCTCGAATTCGATCGCTACACCGACTTGCACGTTCTCTCTCAGGAGCAGATGGAGCGTATCGTGCAGCTGCAAGAGGTCTCCAACGACATTACCCTCACCTTGAGAGAAGCCACCACAGCGACTGCGGATCTGCATTACACCACCCGAGCGCTGCAAACCGGCATGGCCCAAATGCAAATGCGCCCCTTTAGCACTCTGGTCAAGCGGTTTCCCCGAGTGGTCCGCGACTTGGCCTTGCAATATGACAAGCAGGTCAAATTGTCTGTAGAAGGGGAAATGACGCTCATTGATCGAGTCGCTGTAGAAGCCCTGGCGGATCCCCTCAATCACTTGTTGCGCAACGCCTTTGACCACGGCATTGAATCCCCCGAAGAGCGTCTGGCCGCGGGGAAACCGATGGAAGGAACCATCTCCATTCGGGCCACCCATCGCGGCAACCAAACGATCATTACCGTGCATGATGATGGCCGCGGTATTGATCCCACTAAAATCCTGCAACGCTTGCGGCGTCTGAGCTTGGCCAAAACTGAGCTGCCCTCACTAGAAGAGAGTGATTTGTATGACCTGATTTTTGAACCCGGCTTTAGTACGGCGGAGCAAGTCACGGAACTGTCTGGTCGTGGGGTTGGGATGGACGTCGTGCGCACCAACCTGAAAAAAATTCGGGGGGATATCCGAGTCGATACCAAACTCGGCCAGGGTACAACCTTTACCATTCAGGTACCTCTGGCTGTTTCGGTGTTGCGGGTCATGGTGGTCGAGAGTGCTCGCTTTGTCTTTGCGGTGCCCATCGACAGCATTCAAGCCATGGTCGATATGCCCGAAGCGGTGCCTGGCGATCGCCCCACTTCCCTGATCTGGAATGACCAAACCGTTGATCTCATCCATCCCCACAACGGGTTAGCGTTCAACAGTCCTGGCCGCCTCTTAGAAATGGAGGGCACCCCCACTATTAATCAGCCAACGGTACTGCTGGTTAACCAGTCAGGAGAAACCCAAGGACTTTGTATTGATCGATTCTGGGGAGAGCAGGAAATTTCCTTGAACTCCGTCAAAAGCCCGATTCAGCTCCCTGATTATTTCACCGGCACTAGTATCCTCGGTGATGGCCGAGTGATTCCTCTGGTTGACCCGGCTCAGCTATTGGTCTGGATGCGGCAACAGCAGCAGTCACCAGCGCGCACGCCAAAATCTGCAGTTAGCCGCCAAACGGCAGCGAGCCCCTCTACGCTTGCACTCAAGTCTCAGGTATCCTCCGGTGACCGGACTAAGGAGTGGCCAGTCGAACAGCTGCCCCAATTACTCATCGTTGATGACTCGATTAACGTGCGGCGATATCTGGCACTCACGCTAGAAAAGGCTGGGTACCAAGTTGAGCAAGCGAAGGATGGACAAGAAGCCGTCGATAAGTTGCTAGCAGGGCTGTCTGTTGATGCGGTGGTTTGCGATATTGAGATGCCGAAACTCGACGGCTATGGCGTTCTCTCGGAGCTGCGATCGCGGTCTGAGTATGCGACACTTCCGATCGCGATGCTGACCTCTCGCATGAATGAAAAACACCGCAAACTGGCGATGAATTTAGGCGCATCCGCCTACTTCTCCAAACCTTATAACGAGCAAGAGCTACTCAAAACCCTGGAGACATTGATGAAGACATCCGCCAGGTGAGCCATACAAAGGTTCTCCCTGACGCCCTGGGCTGCTCATAATCAGCGACCCAGGGCGTCCTGTAATTTGGGCCAAATGGCTGTAACGACTAGACAACCGCGATCGGTCTAATTTTGGCCTTTTCCCTCCAACTGTCACACACCTAAAATGCCGATTCTCTCGTTAACGGGAATCGCTAAAATCTCTGCAACTACACGAGGGCAGTTGCGTCCTTTAGCAAACAATCGAGTTTATGAATCAATAAGAACTAGAGAGGAAACTGCTGGCAGAGCTGCTGCATGAGCTAGAGACTGAAGAATCGAAAATTCAAAATTTTAAGGCGCGATTCCGAGACCTAAATTTTGCTCAAGAAATGGATGAGGCGCTCCTTTCTCTATGGCAGGCAAGACAATACGTTCAAGAGTACCTAGAGCAAATACCCTTCTAGAACTCATGGACTAAGAAGGCTGAAACGATGCCAGGAGGCGGGCTTGAACCGCCGAC